>JAJFMS010000164.1 GCA_020696885.1 Armatimonadota bacterium
GGTACTGCGGAAGCGGCGTGCAACGGCATGGTAACCTCCCGAGGTTTCCACCGTTGACGTATACTATTGTCGCGAGCGCGCGGGAGACGCGAACGCGCCTGATCTTGCCGTGGAGGAGGAGACCCCGGATGTTCTTGCACTTGTTGAACGACACGCAGCAGCGCGCGTTCCTGGCATTGGCCCGGCAGTTCGTGGAGGCCGACCAGAACCTCTCGGACGAGGAGCACAACCTGCTGGAGCTGATGTGGGCCGAAACCGGGCTCGAGTTCGACGCCGAGCTGCCGCCCGGCGACGTGGACGCCCTCGCCCCGGCCTTCGACAACCGCCAGTCGCGCGCGGCCGTGCTGCTGGAGCTGATCGGGGTGGGCCACGCGGACGCGGAGTTCCACGCGGACGAGAGCGCCTTCATTCACCGCCTGGCCGCCGCCTTCGGCACGGACGCGGCCGAGGTGCAGGAGATGGAGAGCTGGGTGACCCGGCAGCTCGAGCTGGCACAGGACGTGCAAAAGTTCTGGGCGGACGATCCCGAGGCTTAGACACAGAGGGACACGGATCGGAACAGAGGGGCACGGAGGGGAGCCTGGTAGGAGGTAGGAGTAGGACTGGGGCAGTGCGGAGGCCGGGCGCGACGGCCTGGCGGCAGGCGGTTTGACGGCGAGCGGAGAACTGACTCCGTACGCCGGCCCCAGTCGCTCCAAGACTCCACCACTCCATTACTCCATTACTCCATTACTCCTCCCCGAACGGGCCGCGGCGCACGGAAGGATCGAACCATGAATCGACGGGACTTCGTGAAGAGCACGGCGGTGGGCGCCGGGATCATGAGTCTGGGCGCCGAGGCGTTCCAGCCGCGCTCCGTGCGCGGCGCCAGCGAGAAGGTGACCCTGGCGGTGGTGGGCCTCAACAGCCGCGGCAGCCAGCTCTGCTCCACCCTGGTGGGGCTGGAGCAGGCCGAGATCGCCTACCAGTGCGACGTGGACGAGCGCGTGCTGCCGAAGGCGCAGGACCTGGTGGAGAAGAAGGGCCGCCGCCGGCCGGACGCCGCCCGGGACTTCCGGAAGCTGCTGGAGAACCCCTCGATCGACGCCATTGTGGTGGCGGCCCCGAACCACTGGCACGGCCCGATGACGATCCTGGCGTGCCAGGCCGGGAAGCACGTGTACTGCGAGAAGCCCGCGAGCCACACCCCGCAGGAAGGCGAGCTGATGATCGCCGCCGCCCGGAAGCACAACCGCATCGTGCAGTGCGGGATGCAGCGGCGGAGCATGCCGGGGATCCAGGAGGCGGTGCAGAAGCTGCGGGACGGCGCCATCGGCAACGTCACCTTCGCGCGCGGCTGGTACAACAACCTCCGCCCCACCATCGGCAACGGCAAGCCGGCCGCCGTACCCTCCGGTCTGGACTACGCCCTGTGGCAGGGCCCCGCGCCGGAGATGCCCTATAAGGACAACCTGATCCACTACAACTGGCACTGGTTCTGGCACTGGGGCAACGGCGAGCTGGGCAACAACGGTCCGCACTGCCTGGACGTGTGCCGCTGGGGCCTGGGCGTGGACTACCCCACGCGCGTCTCCTCCGGCGGCGGCAAGTACCGCTTCCCCGGCGACGATCAGCAGACGCCGGATACCCACACCGCCACGTTCGACTTCGAGGGGAAGTCGATCGCCTTCGAGGCCCGCAGCTTCCACAAGCGCGGCTTCGAGGACAACACCTTCGGCATGGCGTTCTACGGCGAGGGCGGCACCCTGCTGGTCGAGGACGGCGGCTACCGCATCCTGGACATGAACAACAAAGAAGTGGCGAAGGTGCCGGGCTCCAGCAACCAGGCGCCCCACCTGCAGAACTTCCTGGACTGTGTGAAGAGCGGCAAGCGCCCGAACCAGGAGATCGAGGACGGCCACAAGAGCACGATGCTGTGTTTATTAGGCAACATCGCCTACCGGACCGAAAGCACGCTCAAGTGTGATCCCAAGAATGGGCACATCTTGAACAACAAGCAGGCGATGGACAACCTCTGGAGCCGTGAATACCGCAAGGGCTGGGAACCGAAGGTGTAGCCAGCGCAAAGCAACCGAAGTCTAACGAACGGCCGATGCGCGAAGTTTGCGTATCGGCCATTCGTTAACTGGGGCGGCTTTCTGTCAACTCCAGTAATCCTGGAGTTGACATTCTTGCTTGCTGGAACTTGCGACCGAATGGCCTAGAGCAGGCCTAAAGCTCCGCTATATCACCGGCAAGCGGTAGAACCCACGGGCAGTCCGTCCGGTCAACTCAATGGGGGGTGGTCGGGTGATGGTGAGTGTTCGCAGCGGGGATGGGGCGGGGCGGGCGGATCGCTTCCGCCGTGATGATGCGCGGCTCCCACCCCTGCTCGATTTTCATCTCCGCCAGGACGAAGCCGCGCGCCCCCGCTTCCCGGCTGCGTTCGATCTGGGCCCGCCGCTGCTCCGGGGTAACGTCCCAGCCCTGAAGCACGGTCACGATGCGTCCGGCGGTGACGGACGTGCCGCTGCGCTTCGGCGGCATCTCGGCAAACGAGGCAACGGCCGACTTGACCCACCCTGCCGGAGGACCGTAGCGGGGCTGATCCCGCCCGAAGGCCCGGTAAGGGACCAGCGCCCCGAGCGTGGGGCTTTCCTTCGCCAGCGGCATGAGCTGCTCCGTCCAACTCTTCCAGCAGGCTCCTCCGAAGCATGGCACTCCGTCGCAGGCCAGCCCTTTCGCGGTCTCGTGCTCCTCGCACTCCGTGGTCCAGACGGGGATGATTTCGGCAGCTCGCCCGAGCGCTCTCACCCTGCCTACGAACGCAGCGGCGGCGTTCGCTGGCAGTGGGGTGGCGGTACGGATGGGGCCATAGTCCGGCACCCATCGGCAGAAGGTATTGCCGCACCCGCAGGCAGAAGGGGCGGCCTGGAGGTCGTTCAGGAAGATCCCCTTCGCCGCCGGAACGTCCTGGAGCAGCATTTTCACCCGGAGCAGGTGCGCGTCGAACGCTTCCCGGTAGAAGACCGGGACCCATGGATAGTTCTTCACCACTTCCCCGGGAGCCGGCTGCGGAGTGCCCGGGAAGTGGCGACGCCACTCCGGATGCCCTTGCAGGCTGGCCATCCATTGCGGATGTGCCTGCGCCAGCGCCGGGTTGTGTCCCACCTCGATCCAGTAGTAGAGGTCCAGCCCTGCCTTCTTGACCCGCTCGGCAGCGCCGGCCGCCTCGTTGCGCTCACCCTCGGCGAGGTTCACGACCACCGCATTCAGCCGTTCACGGTGAAACCGCCGGAGCGCGCCCGCCGTGACCTGGCCGGGGATAACGAGGGCCGCCTGGAGCGAGGGGGCGGCGCCGGCCCTACGGACGTCGCTGGCGGCGCCGGCCGCGAGGGGACGGTCGCGCGCCTTCACCATTACGCCCCCGGTCGCGACCAGCACGAGGGCGGCGAGCGCCAGGGTTCTACTTGCCGGCCGCATAGAGCGTAGTCTCCGGATGCTCGGTGGCCCAGGCGTACCAGCGGCACTGCACGCTGTTCACCCAGGTCAGTTCCTTGCCTTTGAGCGGACCGTCGATGCCCCGCCCGGCCAGGCTCCAGCGGGTGCCCGTTTCCCGGTCCATGAACGGCGCCGTCTCCGGGGAGATCTCGTCCGCGTAGAAGGTGAGCTTCCGACCATCCACTACCGAGCGATAGGCGGTGGCACTGGACGTGGGTCCATACCAGAAAACCGCCACGGGCTCGCCCCCCACCTGATCCATGACGCAGGCGCGCTCCCGGGCTCTGTCCACGGGAAAAGCCCGGAACGCGGCTCCCACTTCTACCCCTAGGACCAGTGCCTCCGGCTTGAGACGTGGGTCTACCTCCCCCATGGTCTGCCGGGCCTCCGTGCTCATCTGGGTGGGTAGGACCGCCATAGGGTACTTCGTGCCGCCGAACAGGTTGTAGGCGGTGGACTCCGGATGCAGCATCAGCCAGTAGCCCCAGTCGGTGACCAGGCTGGGAATGCGCTCCAGCCGCTTCCCCTTCTGTGGTCCCTCGAAGGCGACACCCGAAAGCGCGGACCAGAGCGTGCCATCCCGGCCCCTGGTCACCATGACCCCGCCGCGCCAGCCGTAGAACTCGTAGCCGTAGTCCTTCTTGAAGGCGCTTACGTAGCCACCGTCCGGATCATAGAAGAACAGCCCGTACGTGTCGTTGATCACGCGCGGCGCGGAGAGAAAGTGCCGGATCGGAATGGCGCCCCCATTGTGGGCGGCGCGCAGCCACGCCACTACCCGGTCGTCCGTCTTCACCAGGCCGGAGCGATGCTGCGTGGAACAGTACGAGCAGGGTGGCTCGGTCAGCGGCTTATAGAGCCGCGGCTTCGCCAGCAGCTTTCGCGCGGGCGCAGCGCCGGTCTGGGAAGCCGCGGCCGCAGCCAATGTGACGGTAAGCATCACCGGGAGCGCGCGCGCGAGAAGGCGAGGGAGGTTCATGGGTAAGCTCGTGGTTCTAGCGGCGAGGAGCAGGTACTGCGCCTTCCTACGGTTTCGCCGTGCTGCGGTCATTCTCCGTTTTGCTCCGCAGAGAGTCCAACTCCATCTGCTGGGTTGGTCGCGAGGTCCGGCGCTCTGCGCAGGTGGTCCCAAAGTCGCTGGTGCAGTGGAGTAAGTTGTAGGCTCTTACGCCTCACCAGGTAGATTCCTCGCTGCGGGTTGAGCTCGGGAATGCGCCGCACGATCAGCTCGCCCGTTCGCTCCTCTAGCTCCACTGCGTGTTCTGACACCAGGGACACACCGAGCCCTGCGGCAACGGTCTTCTTGACAGCTTCCGTGTTCCCCAGTTCCATGACCACCCGGGGCTGGATAGCCTTCGCGCCGAGCGCCCGTTCCAGCACCTCTCGCGTGCTGGAGCCACGCTCCCGTAACACGAATGGGCGTGCATGGAGGTCTCGCGCTCTCACCCGCTTCTGCTGCGCGAGCGGATCCCCGGGAGACAGAATTAGGACCAGCGTCTCTGTCCGGAAGAGCTCTGTGCGGAGTGCTGGATCAAAGGGAGCTTCTCCTACCAAACCCAGGTCTAGCCGCCCTTCAAGCACTCGCCCCAGCACCTCTCGAGTGTCCCCGATCTCCAAGGCCACGTCCACCCGGGGGTATTCTCGCTGGAACGCTCCGAGTAGCGCAGGCAAGATATAGGTCCCTGGCGTGCTGCTGGCTCCAATCACCAGCTTCCCTGTCTCTCCGCTCTGTAACGCCTGGAGCGCCCGCTCGGCGTCCGCCAGCTCGGCGAGTATCCGTTCTCCGTGCTCATGCAGGAGGCGGCCCGCCTGCGTGAGCTGTACTCGCCGGCCCACTTGCTCCAACAAGGGCAGCCCCACCTGCCGCTCCATCTCGCTGATTGCGCTGCTCACCGTCGGCTGTGAGACGTAGAGCGCCTCGCCCGCCCGCGTAAAGTTTGCGTGCCGCGCTACCTCTTGCAGGAACCGGAGCTGCCGCAGGGTGATGCTCGGAGCCATAGCCTTTTCCCTATGATTCACCAACAGAAGCTGTCTAGCTGATTATAGCTGGCTGCGGCATGCTTTCTTCATCAACGCCTTTGCGCTCTAGTCGGGCGTGCAAGCAGGAGCTGCCATGAAGCGCTATTTCGTTTGGGTCCCTCTCTGCATCGCCGCCACGCTCGCCCTCGCCGGCGTGGCGGCCAGTCAGCACGGCGAGGAGGCTGTCCTTCACGTGCCGTCTGCGGTCCAGTGGAAACCGGGGCCGCCATCCCTCCCACCTGGTGCTCAAGTGGCGGTCCTGGAGGGCGACCCCACGAAAGAAGGCCCCTTCACGATGCGCCTCAAGCTGCCGGGCGGCTACCGTATCCCGCCGCACACGCACCCCAAGACGGAGCGGCTCACCGTGATTTCCGGCACCTTCCGCTTCGGGATGGGCGACAGGTTCGAAGAGAAGATGCTGCGGGACCTGCCGGCGGGGGCGTACGGCTACTGGCCCGCAGGGATGAAGCATTTTGTGCAGGCCAAGGGGGAGACTATAGTCCAGCTCCACGGGGTCGGGCCGTGGCAGATCGTCTACCTCACTCCTTCAGATGACCCACGTAAGGCGAGGTGATCATGACCCAGCTGGCACAGCGACAAGAAGCGGGGGTGCGGGCTCACTGGGAAGAGGTCTACTCCACGAAGCGGGAGACGGAGGTGTCCTGGTATCAGGACAAGCCAACCCTCTCGCTGGCGCTCATCTGCGAAGCCGCAAGAGGCACCGCTGCGCGGGTGATTGACGTGGGCGGCGGAGCTTCCGTCCTCGTTGACCGGCTCCTAGGTCTCGGGTTCCCCTCCCCGTCTGTTCTCGACATCTCGGAAGCCGCACTCGACCAAGCCAAGACGCGCCTCGGACAGGCCGCCAGCCAGGTCACCTGGCTGGCGGGAGACATCACGAAGGTGGGAGTGCTCGGAAGCTTCGATGTCTGGCATGACCGGGCCGTTTTCCACTTCCTTACCTTAGAAGAAGATCGCCAGGCCTACCTCTCCCTGGCAGCGCGCAGTATCCCAGCAGGCGGCCACCTCGTCCTGGCGACGTTCGCCCTCGATGGACCGGAGTGCTGTAGCGGGCTTTCGGTGTGCCGATATGATGCGGCTTCCCTCGCTCGCGCCTTTGTTCCCTTCTTCAGGCTTGTTCAGGCGGCAGAGGAAACGCACTCGACCCCCTGGGGAGCCAGCCAGAAGTTCGTCTACTGCCTTTTCCGTAGGGAGAGCCGATAGCATAACGTATGAGTTTGGGGAATAACTGCAATCTTGGAGAGTGCAGGCCGACTGTCCAACGGGACAGTGGTGGCCTTTGTGGTGGACCTGGCGGACCTGGCGGAGCCCGGGCGGCTGAAGGAGGGGAACCGAGGTGGCGCAAGCAAACCATGCTCGGTCACCAGGGGAGTATCGGCTGCTGGACCAACAGCACGCTCAAGAGCCTATTCCCAAATACGGCCTGAAAATCGGCAACAAGGTGGCGTCCGCTATGTGGAGCCGCGAGGGCCGAAAGGATTAGGAGCCAGCAGTGTAGCCGTCACCGGTCTTGACACCCAGTGGTCCAGTGAGCGGTATTAATCTCTGGGCGGCTTCTTAGTGAGGATTGGCAATAGTGTGGAATTAGATACAATAAATTCGCATTGCCCGCTCGTCGGCTGCCGGTCGCGACTCGTCACCGCTGGGAG
>JAJFMS010001175.1 GCA_020696885.1 Armatimonadota bacterium
GCGCTGGGCTGATCGCAGAAGCCGGAGCAGGTCTTCATGTAGGGCACCAGGTCGCCGTGGTGGTCCCAGCCGCGGTGGTAGAGCTGGATGAACCGCACCCCTCGCTCCGCCAGGCGCCGGGCGAGGAGGCAGTTGGAGGCGAAGGTGCCGGGCTTCCGGACATCGGGGCCGTACAGGTCCAGCGCGTGCGCCGGCTCTTTGGAGAGGTCCATCAGCTCCGGCACGGAGGCCTGCATCTTGAACGCCAGCTCGTACTGCGCCATCCGCGTCTCGAGCTCCGGGTTGGTCACCGTCTCGTTGCGGATGGTGTTCAGCTCGCGCAGCGTCCCGATGAGGTCCTGCTGCTGGCCCCGGGAGATGCCGCGCGGGTTGCGGACGTAGTGGACCGGATCGCCGGACGAGTAGAACTGCACCCCCTGGTACTTGCCGGGCAGGAAGCCGGCGGCCCACTGGCGGGAGGCGATCGGCTGCGGGTTGCGGCCCCCCTCGCTGGTGAGCACCACGAAGCCGGGCAGGCTCTCCGACTCGCTGCCCAGACCGTAGGTGACCCACGACCCCATGCTCGGCCGGCCGGAGATGGAGGTGCCGGTGTTCATCACCGTGTGCGCCGGATCGTGGTTGATCTGGTCCGTGTGCATGGACCGGATGATGCAGATGTCGTCCGCGATCTTCCCGATGTGGGGGAGGACGTCCGAAATCTCCTGGCCGGACTTGCCGTGCCGGGAGAACTGGAACTGTGGGCCCAGGCACTTGAGCTCCTGGTTCTGGAGCTGCGCGATCGGCTGCCCGGCCGTGACGGACGGCGGCATCGGCTGGTCGTGGAGGCGGGCCAGTTCCGGCTTGTAGTCGAGCGTCTCCAGGTGCGAGGGGCCGCCGGACATGTAGAGGAAGATCACCCGCTTCACCCGCGGCTGGAAGTGGGGCAGCGGATTCCGATCGTCCGGCGCGGCCTGGCCCGCGCGCGCCTCCTGCATCAGGGCGGCCAGCGCTGCGGACCCGATGCCGAACGCGCCCTTGCGGAAGAAGGAGCGCCGGTTCATGGCCAGGGTGAGCTCGTCCATCGGTCTAGTTCCTCGTGATCGTCTCACTCAAGTTCAACAGTGCTCGCGCCACGGCGATCCAGGAAGCGAGGTCGACCGGGTCCAGCCCCGGCGGCGTGGGAGCCATGCCGGTGCCGAGCAGCTCCCGGGCCGCCGGGAGATCCTGGCGATAGTGATCGCGGCTGCGCTGCAGCAGCCGCTGGAGGCTCGCGGTTTCACGGGCCGCCGCCGGGCGAGAGAGCACGGTCCGCCAGACCCACTGCAGGCGCGTCGCCTCGTCAGGTCCGCCTTCGCGCAGCGCCCGCGCCGCCAGCACCCGCGCCGCCTCCACGAAGCTGGGGTCGTTCAGCAGCGTGAGCGCGGCCAGCGGGGTGTTGGTGATGGGTCGCTGTGCGGTGCATTCCTCGCGAGAGGGGGCGTCGAACGCGCGGAGCATCGGGTGGAGGTACTGCCGCTGCCAGTGCACGTACACGCCCCGCCGGTACTGGTTCTCGTTCCGATCCTCGGGATAGGTCCGCCGCGGGAAGTTCAGCAGGGAGTAGTAGCCCTCCGGCTGATAGGGGTGGGCGCTGGGCCCCCCGAGCCGCTCCACCAGCAGCCCGCTCACGGCCAGCGCGTTGTCCCGGATCATCTCCGCCGGCAGCCGGAACCGCCCCTGCCGGGAGAACAGCCGGTTCTCCGGGTCCTTCCGCTGCAGCTCCGGCGTCACCAGCGACGACTGCCGGTACGCCGCGCTCGTGACGATGAGGCGCATCAGGCCCTTGACGGACCAGGGCTTGGGGGAAATGTCGCCTGCGGCGGGGAAATGCGGAACTGGGGAAATGTCGCCTGCGGCGGGGTACTGCGGAACTGGGGAAATGTCGCCTGCGGCGGGGAAGCTGCCGGTGTCGTCCAGGCTGCGGCAGAGACCGGTGCCGAAGAGCAGATACCACATTCGGTTGACGAAGACGCGGCCGGTCTGGGGGTGATCCGGACGGGTGAGCCACCGGGCGAGGTCCAGTCGGTCGAGCCGCGAGCCGGGTGCCGGTGCCTCGATGCCGGACGGCAGGAAGTGCGGCAGCGCCGGCTGCACCAGGTCGCCGCCGTCGTCCATCCAATCGCCGCGGCGGAGGATGCGCGTGGCGCGGGGTGGGACGGAAACGGTGATCATCGACTTCAGCTTGCGGCGGGAGACCTCGCCCAGGCGCTGCTCCAGGGCGGCCAGGTCCTTCGCTTCCACCTCGCTCAAAGGGCGCTGCTGTTTGAGCGCCTGCAGCTTCTCGATCGCGGGCCGGAGTCGATCCAGGGCCTCCTGATCGAACGGGGAGAGCACGTCCAGCTCGGGCGGGCGGACCGTGGGGTTGGCGTCCGGCCCCTTGAACGCGCCGCGCTCATCCACGTCCGCAAAGAACGCGGCCAGGGAGTAGAAGTCCTTCTGGCTGTACGGATCGTACTTGTGATCGTGGCACTCCACGCAGCCGGTGGTGGCGCCCATCCAGACCATCCCCAGGTTCCGGACGCGGTCGGCCGCGTACTTGGCCAGGTACTCCCGGTCCTGCGCGCCGCCTTCGTGCGTGGTTTGCAGCACGCGGTTGTAGCCGGTAGCCACCAGCTTCTGCTGCAGCGGGCCGGGAAGCTGCGTCAGCGCCGCCAGGTCCGGCGCTGCCGGCTTCGGGGTGGCGCGGCGCTTCCCCAGCGCCTCGTCCACCAGGAGGTCGCCCGCGAGCTGCTCGGCGGTGAAGCGGTCGAACGGTAGGTCGTCGTTGAACGCCTTGATCACCCAGTCCCGGTACGGCGAGATGTGGTGCTCCTGGTCGCCGTGGTAGCCCACGGTGTCCGCGTACCGCACCAGGTCCAGCCAGTAGACCGCCATCCGCTCCCCAAAGCGAGGGCTGGCCAGGAGGCGGTCCACCACCTGCTCGTAGGCGGAGGGGCTCTGATCACGGAGGAACGCGTCGACCTCGGCCGGGGTGGGGGGAAGGCCGGTGAGGTCGAACGAGAGGCGGCGGATGAGGGTGACCCGGTCGGCCTCGGCGGAAGGCGCGAGACCTCCCGCCTCGACGCGGGCCAGGATGAACCGATCGATCGGGTTGCGGACCCAGGCCGCTCGCCTTACCGCTGGGGGCGCCGGCCGGCGCGGCGGGAGGTACGACCAGTGCGCTTCATACCTGCCGCCCTGTGAGATCCAGGCACGCAGGAGCGCCACTTCAGCCCCGGAGAGCGCTTTACCGGTGCTGGCGGGCGGCATCTGCAGCGCGCCTTTCGCGGTGATGCGCGCGATGAGGCTGCTGGCGTCCGGTTTGCCGGGAACCACCGCCGCCTCGTGTGCCGCGCGCTCCAGGTCCAGGCGGAGGTCGCCCTTGCGGTGGGCCGCGTCCGGCCCGTGGCAGGCGAAGCACTTCGCCGCCAGAACCGGCCGGATGTCGCGGTTAAAGGAAATCTTCGCGGGCGCAGGGTGAGTAGACCCGCCAGCGACGCCTGCCGCCGGCAAAACCAGGCCAAGCAGACCGCCCAACCATCCCATCGAGCTGCGTACGCCTGGAACCATGTCACTTCCCGCCTGTATCTCGCCGCCGTCGATTCAGAGTTACGCGCCGCTGGTTCGGTAATCCTGCGTCTGCGGTACTCCAGCCGGGCGCCGAACCGAACCGAAAATAGTCCCGACCCGCAATACGGCGAATGTGTGACAGGAAGTCGGATCAGCAACGGTTAACTACATACTGTCATCTTGCTATCA
>JAJFMS010000165.1 GCA_020696885.1 Armatimonadota bacterium
GGCGCTTCCCCGCATCGAGGAAGCCGTGCTGGCGCTGGTAGCACAGCTATCCGCCGCGCCCAACGTCGAAGGACCGTCCGACCAATAGAAGAGCGGACCCGTGGGAAGTGCGAGTTGCGAGTTGTGAACGCCGAATGGGTTTTCGTGCCGGTACGGCTAGGTAAAGCCCGAACCAGCACGAAACCCCAAACAGGCCGTCGGCCAGAAAGCCGTCGCTACGCCCCACACCGGCGGACCGTTAGCAGGTCCCAACACCGAACACCCAACACCGCGCGCAGCGCTTCCCTATTCCTCGTTGGTGAACGGGAGCTGCAGGTCGCAGTGGTAGGGGCGCTCTTCCCGGCCGAGGGTGGCCAGGCGCTCCACTTCCTGGCAGCAGGCGTCGGCCACCGCCTGGCTCTCCAGGCTCGTGGCCAGCGCCACCAGCTTGGTAGCCGCAGCCTTGGGGGATTCCGGCAGGGAGGTGGGGGTAAGCGCCGCCTCGCCGTGCGCCGTGGCCTCACGGGCGAGGCCGACCTTCTTCTCCAGGAGCGTGTCCCGCAGCCGCTTGGAGCGGCGCACGGCGCGCTCCGCCAGGTTGCCCGCCTTCGCCACGCGGCACGCATCGTGCTCCGCGTGGCCGCGCGCGGCCTCCGCGGCGGCGATGGCGGCGGTGGTCTCCACTTCCAGCCGGCGGTTTTCGTCGTGCCGGGCGAGACGCTGGGCGCGGCGATAGTCCCGCGCGGCGGCGTCGAATTCACCCAGGCACATGGAGGCGGAGCCGCGCGCCAGGTGGAGCCGGATCGTGTTCTCGCGGGAGGTGGCGAGACGGAGCGCCTCAGTAAAGTGATCGTGGGCCGCCAGCGGGCAGCCGGACCCCAGGAGGATCGTGCCCAGGGCGTGCTCGGCCCGGGCGCGCGCCTCGGCATCGCCGCTCACTTCCGCCACTTCCGCCGCCTGTTCGGCAGCCGTAACCGCGTTCTCCGTGTTCCCGGAGCCCCACGCGATCATCGCCGCCCGGCGCAGCGCTTCGGAGAGCTCCCGCGGGAGACGTCGAGCGGCTGCCCGCCGCACTCGCTCCTGAGCATACTCCCAGGCGCGGCCGTGCTCTCCCGCCGCCAGGCTCAAGCGAGACAACTGCTCCAGCATCGTCGCCACGCCGGCTTCGTCCGGCTGCTGACGTCCCAGGCGCAGGCCGGCGCGAGCCGCGGTGAGCGCGCGCTCCAGCTCTCCCCGCCGGTACTCCATCTCCGCCAGCAGCCCCAGCGCGCGCACGGCGTCCGGCGCCCGGCCGTTGCGACGGAACAGGGTGATGGCGTCACGCAGCGGCTTCCGGCCGCGCGGCACGCGGCCACTCAGGAGCTCACGCTCGATGGTGGCCACCGTCTCGCTAGCTTCTCCAAGATCCATCGGAATCGGGAAAGGCGGTTCGTCAGACATCGGACCGGTTACCGTGGGTAGGTCTAGTACGCTCGCGTACATAGGGATGCACCTCGCTGTCCCAACGCAGGAACCGCAAATCCCGCCGCTGGAAGGGGGAAAAGGACACAGGGCGAACGTTCAAGGGCAGCGAGCCCGCTGCTCTATCATGGGGTACTCCGATGACTGACCGTGATTTCATACTTCAGGAAAAAAATAGTCTTCTCAATATCGACACGGATGCATTAATCCTGCCAATCACGCAGGGTAGTGATCTAAACGGGGCTGCTGCGGCGGTAGATGCCGCGCTGGATGGTCTGATCACCGATATGCGAAAACGCCACGAATTTCGCGGTGAAGCGCACCAGGTGGCGATCGTTCCCACGCTTGGGCGATTAGCGGCAGCTCGAGTGGCGCTGGTAGGAGTGGGAAGTGCGGCCGATCTTACCGTGCACGGGTACCGGCTTGCGATGGCCACCGCGGCGCGCACGCTGGCGAAGCGCGGCCTGCTGCGGGCCGCCACGGACGTGGCCGATGTCCAACTGCCCGCGGACGAAGCCGCCTCCGCCCTGGCTGAAGGCGCGGTGCTGGCGCGCTACGTGGCGGACCCGTATCGCACCGGGGAGCGCCGCACCGGGCCGCTCACGGAGCTGCGCGTGTGCAACGCCACCGAGGCGGCGCTGCGCGAAGGCGCGATTCGGGGACATGCCAAGAACCTGGCCCGGGACCTGACCAACGAGCCCTCCAACGTGCTGGATCCCCCGGAGCTGGCGCGGCGGGCAGCAGCGATGGCGGAAGCCACCGGGCTGGAATGCGAAGTGCTGGACGTGGCGGACCTGGAGCGGCTGCGGATGGGCGCCATCCTGGCGGTGACCCGCGGCAGTGACACGCCGGCGAAGTTCATCATCCTGCGTCACCACGGCGCCCCCGCGGACGCGGAAGGCCCACTACTGGCGCTGGTGGGGAAGGCGGTCTGCTTCGATTCCGGCGGCATCTCCATCAAGCCCACGCTCGACATGGGGAAGATGAAGGGCGACATGGCGGGCGGCGCGGCCGTGATCGGCGCGATGCAGGCGATCGCGGAGCTGAAAGTGCCGCTGAACGTGATCGGGCTGGTACCGGCGGTGTTCAACATGCCGGATGGCCGCGCCTGGAACCCCGGAGACGTGATCACTGCCCGCAGCGGCAAAACGATCGAGACAATCACCACGGACGCCGAAGGGCGGATGCTGCTGGCGGACGCACTGGACTACGCCCGGGAGCTGGGCGCCACGCACCTCGTGGACATCGCCACCCTCACGGGAGCTGTGGGGATTGCGCTGGGGAGCGTGGCGAGCGGGCTCTACGGCACGGACCCGGAGCTGGTGGAGGCGGTGCGCACTTGCGGAGCCGCCGCCGGCGAGCGCCACTGGCCGATGCCGCTGTTCCCGGAGTACCGGGAGCAGATCCGCAGCGAGATCGGGGACCTGAAGAACAGCGGCGGCCGGCTGGCCGGTTCGGTCACCGCGGCGTGGTTCATCCGGGAGTTCGCGGGAGATACGCCGTGGGTCCACCTGGACATCGCCTGCACCGCCAGCTACGACAAGGGGAAGCCGTGGGCGCCCGCCGGCCCCACCGGTACCGGAGTGGGCACCTTCATCAACCTCGCGCAGCAGATGGCGCAGCAATCGGCGCAGAAGCCGGCGGCTGCCGAGTGATCGCCCCCGATCGCCGAAAGGAGAGCGGGCCGTGCCGATAACGGACGAGTTCGAGCCGGTGCGGTGGATCGCGCAGGTCATGGAAGGCTACCACGGCCCCTGTGGTGAACCGGTTGCGTTGTGCTCACAGGGCACTGATCGTCACGTAGTATCCGTCCGGATCCCGGAGTGAGAACTCCTCGGTTCGCGTGTTGGGGTTCACGTGGGGCTCCTCTGCGAACCGGTCGACGAGCGCGCGTGCCCGCTCCAGGGACTGCTCGTAGTCGTCCACCCGGAAGAACAGGAGGAGCCCGTTGCCCGGCTGCGCCCCGTCCGGGCTCGTCAGGGACGGATGCTCGTGTGCCCCCCACCGGTGGAGGCAGAGCAAGACCGTTCCGTCCGTATCCAGGATCTGGCCGAAGTAGTCGTGAACCGGAGGCGTCTCGGGCTGCCCGAAGAGCGACTGGTACCACTTGAAGCTGCGGGGCACGTCGCTGACGCCGATGATCGTCCAGGTGCGTTTCATCGCAGTTCCCCAGTCGGCCTACTTGCACTCGCTCCGCTTCATCCGCGTCTCCACGGTATTCAGGTAGCTGCGCGTAATCGTGCGATAGGCCTCCCGATCCGGGCCTGCGTTGAGCTCTCGCTGGTAGTTCGCCCTGGCCTGATTGAGCTCCGCTCGCAGGGCGGCACAATCGGTCAACGCTTCGATCCGCCGGTATTCGCTCGGATTGCCGGGCCGCGTCTCCGGAGAGCTGCCGCATCCCAGCAGCGCTGCGGACGTCAGCACGGCCGCCGCAATCTGGAGTGCTCGCGTTCCGCCATCCGCCGGGAGCCAGGGTGGTAGCATCAGCGCCAGCAACTCATCTCTCCCGGCTCGCTCATTCCAGCTCTCCCCTCGTCCGTTCGGACCGGGTGCAGCGACCGTAGCCATCCTGCGACCCGGCCTCATCGCCCATTCGCCCAGTAGAGAACCGACCGGATGGTGATGTAACACCCGAGCCAGAAAGAAAGCGCCAGTAACGGGTTCGGCGGGTTCGTCAGGGTCGAGCCCGCCACCACCAGCGTGATCCCCAGGCAGAACCAGAACCCCGCCAGGAAGTATCGCAGCCACCTGCCTCTCAATGGCAAACAGTCCCTGAGATTCATGTGAATACCTCCGCCGGTGCGGCCTGACGCCAGGTGCACTCACACGGCGTCGCAACCCGCTGGAGGCAGCGGAGGTCCGGCGGTTTCCTGGGCGCCCGGTGGTCGGAGCTCACGCTCAGCTCGGTAATGGACCCACGACTCCACGATCCAGACCAGGCTGAGCGCCGCGAAACCGATCACCGCGGCGATTGACTCCCGGTAATCCCCGGGCACCCCCACGTACCCGAGGAGGGGCAGCGAGATCCAGAACCCACCAAACGTGGCCACGTTGTAGGCGACGAACCACCGCCAGCTAGCCCTCATCCTACGCCACACGTTCATCCGGCCCCCGTTATCACGCCGCGGAACCCCGGCTCACCCGCCGGCCTGTCAGGTTTATCACGGAAATTCTAACCCGAAAGCCAGTGGCGGGCTGGCCGGCGCGGGTGTGATCGCGAGATGTAGGTGGGCTTGAGGAAAAAGAAAGCGGTCGGGCATCCGCCGTGGTTGCCCTGGAAACGAGGATGGTGTAGTCGCCAGCAAAGCCGTACCATTTCCGACCGGTGTGTACCGCTTTGCCAGCGCCGGGAGGAATGCGTGGCGAGGGCAATCACGGCGGATGCCCCTACCAAGCAACAGCCAGTTCGGTTACTTTAGAGCAAGGAGGCCGAGCTCTCGTTCATTAGGGCATTTGAGTAACTAACCGAGGATGCTGGGCTCGCATGCGCCGTACCTGCATCCACCGGCCCACGTCGCTCTGGATGAGGAGAAGCCAATGGGTGCGCAGAGCCGCCGGCGCGGTTGCCGGAACGGCGTTACGAACGCCTGATAGAGCCTGATAGCAAAAAGCCTTGCAATGAGCGGCCGTTTGCTGTATTTCGTATAGTCGGTGTGATTGCGGCTGCTTGATCTAAGTATAACCAGTTGCGGTTAACACTGTGTTCCTCCGCCTGTTTTAATGGAGACCCTTCGATGTCAACGTTTACTCGTCGCTTGTTCCTGCGTAGCGCCACGGTCGCTGCCCTCGCGTTGGCCTGTGTGGCCCCGTCGTTGGTTCCGGCCGTGCATGCTGCTCGCGTGGACCCCAATAGCCCGAAGGGGAAGTGGGCCGGAACGTTTCAGGACGAGAACGGCACCCTCAGCGGCAACGTTACCCTGACGATCGCGAATGTGAAGTCGCAGCGGGGCACTCCCATCTTCACCACCAAGGGAAGCCTGAAGCTGGGCGCCGCCAAGGGAAGCGCACCGGGCATCTGGTCGCCCTCCGAGCGGTTCCTGACCTGCGCCACGATCGTGCGCCGCGGCACGGCCGCCTCGATCGCAGTGAACCTCAGCCAGGACGGCAACACCCTCACCGGCACCTACGGCACCAACACCATTCCGAACGGTGGCAACGAGACCGCGGGCACCGTCACACTCACCCGCCGCTAGCACCGAGATGGAGCAGCAGCGCACCGGCAACAACGTTCCGGTGCGCCGCTGCTCCAGCATTTCCCTAGCCCTTCCGATGGCCCACCCCGCCTTTCACGTTGACGCTGAAGGCGTACAGCTATACAATTCCGCATAGAAGGCCGTCTTACCGGCGTGCCGACTACCCACAACCGAATTCGACTTTTTGCCTGCTGGGGGAGCCACGGCTGAGAGTCCCGAACCGTTCGGGACGACCCCTCGAACCTGATCCGGGTAATGCCGGCGCAGGGAAGCGGAGCCCCGGAGTAGCTGTAATTTCCGGAAACGCCGCTTGCCCCCTGGCAGGCGGCGTTTTGCTTAGGGCCGAGACCGGATTTCACCACAAAGGCACGAAGACACAAAGGAAGACGCCCGAGACTAGCCGGCACCGGCTGATCTCGAGCGGATCGGCATCTACTCACTGATGCCTCCTTCCCCTCTTAGTGCCTTCGTGCCTTTGTGGTGAATCCTCTCGGCGTTGTTAAGGAGTGCGTATCATGCCTGCGAAGAACGGGACCAACGGCCACAGCAACGGCTCGAACGGCCAGAACGGCCACGGCTCCCTGGATCTCCGGACTCCCCTTCCTGCCTCGCAGAAGGTGCTGGTGGAAGGCTCGGGAGGCGTCAAGGTCCCGTTCCGGGAAATCGCGCTCTCCGGCGGGGAGCCTCCGGTGCGCGTTTACGACACGTCCGGCCCGGCCGGCGCCCTGGTCCGGGACGGCCTGCCCCGGCTCCGCGAGCCGTGGATCCGCGCCCGCGGCGGCGTGGAAGAGGTGGCGCCCAGCTACCGGCCCATCAGCGGCCGCTCGGATGCGGAGATCCCGCCCACCCTCAAGCGCCCCGTGCTCCGCGGCACCGGCAACGTCAGCCAGATGCACTACGCCCGCCAGGGGATCATCACGCCGGAGATGGAGTTCGTTGCCATCCGGGAGAGCATGGACCCCGAGTACGTGCGCAGCGAGGTGGCTCGCGGCCGGGCCATCATCCCCGCCAACATCAACCACCCGGAGTGCGAGCCGATGATCATCGGCCGCAACTTCCTGGTCAAGATCAACGCCAACATCGGTAACAGCGCCGTCGGCAGCTCCATCGAGGAAGAGGTGGAGAAGCTCCAGTGGTCCACCAAGTGGGGCGCCGACACGGTGATGGATCTCTCCACCGGCAAGAACATCCATGAGACCCGGGAGTGGATCATCCGCAACAGCCCGGTGCCGATCGGTACCGTGCCGATCTACCAGGCGCTGGAGAAGGTCAACGGCGTGGCCGAGGACCTCACCTGGGAAGTCTACCGGGACACGCTGATCGAGCAGGCGGAGCAGGGGGTGGACTACTTCACCATCCACGCCGGCGTGCTGCTGCGGTACATCCCGCTTACTGCCAAGCGCCTCACCGGCATCGTCTCCCGCGGCGGCTCCATCATGGCCAAGTGGGGCATGTCCCACCACCAGGAGAGCTTCCTCTACACGCGCTTCGAA
>JAJFMS010001176.1 GCA_020696885.1 Armatimonadota bacterium
GACTGCGGCGGCGTGAACCGCCGGAGCTTCGTACAGGCAGGAACGCTGGGCGTGGGCGGCCTGCTGCTGCCGGACTTCCTGCGGGCTCGCGCGGCGCAGGCTGCGGCCGATCCGAAGTCCGGGGCGGAGAAGACCGCGGTCATCCTCTTCTGGTGCAGCGGCGGGCCGGGGCACATGGAGACCTGGGACCCCAAGCCCGAGGCGCCGAGCGAGTGGCGGGGCCCCTTCGGCGCCATCAGCACCAAGGTTCCAGGCATCCAGTTCGGGGAACTGCTGCCGGAACAGGCGAAGATCGCAGACCGGCTGGCGGTGATTCGCACGGTCCATCACGGCACCGGTGATCACACGCGCGGTAACCACTGGATGCTCACCGGTTGGGACGGCCCGGCGTTCAACGCCGTGGAGCGCGCCCAGCGCAACCCGGCGATGGGCTCCGTCACCGCCGCGCTCCGCGGCGCCAACCGGCCCGGAATGCCGCCCTATGCAGCGGTACCTCACCTCCGCGGCGGCACGGACAACCTGTTCCATTACCACGCCTACGCCGGCGCTGCTTACAACCCGTTCGTCGCGAACTCGGATCCCAACGAGAAAGACTACGCCGTCCGGGACCTCGGGCTGCCGCGAGGGCTCACGTTCCAACGTCTCCAGAACCGACGGGCGTTCCTGGAGCGGTTCGACCACCTCCGCTGCGAAGGCGAGGCCTCCCTCGGTGAGCGGGACGGCGCCTACCAGCGTGCCTTCGAGATGCTTACCGGACCGGCCGCGAGGACCGCATTCGACATCAGCCAGGAAACCCCGGCCATGCGCGACCGGTACGGTCGCCACACCTTCGGACAGAGTGCGCTGCTGGCGCGGCGCCTGGTCGAAGCCGGGGTTACCTTCGTTACCGTGAACTGCGTGCCCTGGGATCACCATGGCACGGCCCCCCAGCTCAAGACCGAAGAGGGCGGCAAGCTCCTCATCCCGCCGCTGGACCGGGCAATCGCGGCGCTGGTCAACGATCTCTGCGATCGTGGGCTATTCGACCGGGTGCTCGTAGTAGCGATGGGGGAGTTCGGCCGCACGCCCAAGATCAACCGCGACGCGGGCCGAGACCACTGGGGCGACACCTTCAGCGTGCTCATGGCGAACGGGCGGATGCGAATGGGGCAGGCGATCGGCTCCAGCAACAAGAAGGGCGAGTATCCCGCCGACAAGGGCTTCACGCCCCAGGACGTGTTGTGTACCGTCTACCATCACCTGGGCCTCGATCCACACGCGGCTACCTTCGAGGACCGCACCGGCCGGCCGGTCTACCTCCTGGAGGGCGGCGAGCCGATCCGTGAGCTGGTCGGCTAAGGAGATAATCCTGGCGGCACGGGCCGGCGAGGACCCGTCACCGTCGTCGCCATTGCACACCCCGACTCAACGCGGTAGTTGACGCTCGTGGTGCTACAAAAAAGAGAGCCGGATGCATCGCATCCGGCCCAGCTACTTGAACCGACTCCTCCGTCCACAATCCCACCGGATCCGGCGTGAGGCGTTCGACGAGGGTCCGCCGTTCCACGTGAAGGGCATCGGTCTTGCCGGACCGGTGCCCTTCCTCATTCCAGATCCGCTGCGGTATTACCGAGGCCGGTAAGCGGTCAAACACCCAAAGTGCAGCTTTTCAGACATCGCTCTCGGCGACGGCCGTACCAGGCAGAACTCCGGTCCGTTTCACGCGTCTAACTCGCATATCGATCGAGTCGAGGGGACCCAATGACCAGCATTCGTGTCACGCGCCGTGTCCGTATCCTCGCTGCCTCCCTGGCCATGCTGTTAGCGGCCCCGTACGTCACGGCCGGGGCATACGCCGCAACCGCCGATCCGGCACGCACCGACCTCTGCGTGTTGGACTTCAACGACGTGAGCAGGAGCGCTCAGACGGGCCTCGGCGCCACCGCCGCCGCCCGATTTGCCGATCGGCTGGCCAACCGCGAGGAGTGGTCAGTGACGGACGACGCCCGCGTGAGAAGCGAGGTGAAGAGCCAGACCCTCGCGGCGCCGTTCGGCCGGGCGGCGCGCGCCCCCCCGGCGGACGTGCGCCTGATGGTGCTGGTAGAAGACGCTGGCACCGGCGAGTTGCTGCAAAGCGCCATCTCCGAGGGCACCAGTGCGCCGGCCGCGGGGGCCTCGGCCACGCGGGAAACGCTGCTCAACGAAGCACTCACAAACGCGGCCACGAGCTTTGCCAGCTACCTGGCGAGTAACAGCTCGACCGGTACGCCACCCGTCGCCTGCGGCACCGTGGCCGCTGGGCAGGGAGCAGGTGTGGAAACCCGCCCTCCCACAGCGGGGACTGCAACGGTCACCCGGGCACAGGCCCAGCAGATTCTTGCCAATGTCAGTGCCCCGGACCCGATCGTCGTGGACGTTCCGGGCGGTGGCCTGGACGGGACGGTCCGCACCGAGAAGCGTCCATTGATCAGCAACCGCATCGTGAAGCTGCTGGTCGGCGGAGCCATGGTCATGGGACTACTCTACCTCGCCGGCGCCGGTGGGATCGGCGCCACGCGGCCGTTTTAGCCCGTTGACCACCTCTATGTCCTGAGCGAAGGTCGTCGCCTGCGATCCAGGGGACGTTTGTAGTCCCGCGCCAAACCGATCGCTCCAGCGCAGGACTTGCGGCATCAGCTCGCAGTATATTGATTGGCGAGTACCGTGCTGTCGCCCGAGGAGCGATTTTGTGATGCCGATCGAACCGTGTGTGACTGAGCGTATCGGAGTGCTGACCGGCGGCGGAGACGCCCCCGGTCTCAACGCGGTGATCCGCGGCGTAGTCAAAGCGGCAACTCAGGTAGGGTGGGAGGTGCTTGGTTTCGAGCGCGGGTTCGAGGGCCTTCTCCCACCGGGCCACTACCGGGTGCTGACTAGCGAGAACACCAAGGGCATCCTCCACCTCGG
>JAJFMS010000166.1 GCA_020696885.1 Armatimonadota bacterium
TCCGGCAAGACCGCCATCATGCACGAGGTGGTGCGCCGCATCCGGGAGGATAGCTGCCCCGCCTCGCTGCGGAAGCGCCAGGTGTGGTACACCACCGCCAACCAGCTCATCGCCGGGTGCAGCTATGTGGGGCAGTGGCAGAACAAGCTGCAGAACGTGGTCGACGAGGTGAAGCGCCGCCGCCACATCCTGCACGTGGAAGACCTCACCGAGCTGCTGGACGCCGGGCGCAGCTCCAGCGGCGACGACAACATGGCCCAGTTCCTCCGCCCGCTGCTGGCGGACGGCACCGTCATCATCGTGGGCGAGGTGACGCCTGAGCGGCTGCGCGTGGCCGAGACGCGAGATCCGGGGTTCATCAGCACGTTCCGGACGCTAGTGGTGGAGGAGACCTCGGACGACACCACGCTCAGCATCCTCACGGCGGTCTCCGCCGGGCTGGAGCAGCGGCTCAAGGTGCGCATCGAGCCGGGCGCGGCCCAGGTGGGCGCGGAGCTCACGCGCCGCTTCCAGCCGTACCGCGCGTTCCCGGGCAAGGCGGTGCAGTTCCTGGAGCGCGCCGCGGCAGACGCCGCCAGCACCGCCGGCGAGGGCGAGAAGCGCCCGGTGATCACCCGCCAGCAGGCGGTGCGGGCGTTCGCACGGTACTCCGGGCTGCCGGAGTTCCTGCTTTCGGACCACCTGACGCTGGACACGGAGGCGCTGCGCCGCCACTTCAGCGATCGCCTCATTGGACAGGCGGAGGCGGTGGAGACGGTCACGGACCTGGTGACCGTGGTGAAGGCCGGCCTCAACGACCCGCACAAGCCGCTGGGCTGCTACTTCTTCGTCGGCCCGACCGGCGTGGGCAAGACCGAGATGGTCAAGGCGCTGGCGGAGTACCTCTTCGGGAGCGCTGACCGCGTGCTGCGGTTCGACATGAGCGAGTACTCGCTGCCGCACACCGTGGCGACGCTCATCGGCGGCACCCAGGCCGGGGCCGAAGGGGAGCTCACCAAGCGGATCCGCCTGCAGCCGTTCTCCGTGGTGCTGCTGGACGAGTTCGAGAAGGCCGACCCCGCCATCTACGACCTGATGCTGCAGGTGCTGGGCGAGGGCCGCCTCACCGACGCCGCGGGGCACACGGCGGACTTCCGCAGCGCCATCGTGATCATGACCTCCAACCTGGGCGCCACGGCCCGGGACCAGCGCCAGCCCGGCCTGCGCACCGCGGGGGACGAGGCGCCCTCCACGGCGCGGCACTACGTGGACCAGGTGGAGCGGTACTTCCGGCCGGAGTTCGTGAACCGGCTGGACCGTATCGTGGCGTTCCGGCCGCTGACGGAAGAGGCGATGCGGCAGATCGCGGGGCGAGAGCTGGGCAAGCTGCTCCAGCGAGAAGGCATCCGGCGGCGCAACCTGCTGGTGGAGATCGACGACAGCATCATCGACATGCTGCTCTCCACCGGCTTCAGCCCGGTCTACGGTGCGCGCCCCCTGAAGCGGGAGATCGAGCGGCGGGTGATCGTGCCGCTCTCCCGGTACCTGGTGGCGCACCGGCTGGGGGAGTCGCAGTTGATCCAGGTGCGGGCCGAGGACGGCGAGGTGCGGCTGAGCTCCTCCTCCCTGGGCACGCCGAAGGAGACGGTACGCCGCTCCGGTGCGCTGGCCACGGGTGAAAGCGAAGGCGGCGCCGCTTCGCTCAACCCGGCTGCGCTCATCGAGGCGCTGGCGGCGGTCCGCCTGCGCCTCTACCAGTGGGCCGACGGCGAGACGCTCCGCGAGATCAAGAACGAGTGGCACCGGCTGCTGGGCGAGACCCGGCGCAAGGGCTTCCCAACCCACGGCCCGGAGTCGCACCGCGTCTGGAGCCGGGTCTACCACCTGGAGCGGCTCTCCAAGCGGGTGGAACAGCTCCGGGACCGGGCGGACTACCTGGAAGAGTTTGCGCAGCTCTCGCACCGGGAGCGGCTGCGGGACTACCATGGCGAGCTGGCGCGCAGCTACGAGGGGCTGGCTCGGGACGCGGATTACCTGGAGATCGAGCTGCTCTGCGCCCACCTCTCCGAGAACGGACAGGCGCTGGTGCGGCTGAGCGGCATCGGGCGGTCCGCCCAGCCCGCGGACGCCGAGCGGTGGCTGCTGAAGCTCGCGAAGACCTACCTGGCCTGGGCCAGGCGCAAGGGCTACACCACCGAGGTGCTCGTGCCGACCGCGAGCTACTTCCGCTGGATCGAGGAGCGCGGCTTCAAGGTGAAGCAGTACCTCCCCACGTTCGACGCCGGCCCGCCGGCGCGGCCGGTCTGGGCGGAGCTGGGGCTGCGCGAGCCGAAGGCGATCGAGACGCGGCTGGCCGAGATGGACCCGAAGCAGGTGATCCTCGCGCTGAAAGGACCGAACGTGTACGGCTTCCTGAAAGGCGAGGCGGGCAGCCACAAGCTGGTGCTGCGGCCCGAGGACTCCGACGGCGCGGCGCCGTTCCAGACGGCGGTGGTGGCGGTGCAGTCGCTGGAGGAAGAGGAGAGCCCGGCAGCGTTCCTGGAGGCCGAGGCGGAGAAGGCCGCCGCCGAAGCCGCGGGCTCGCGGCCGAAGCCGGCGGTGGTGCCGGAGGTGGTGCGCATCTACTCCGTGGACGGCGACCGCTTCGTGCGGGACACGCGCACCGGAGTCCGCACCAACCGCGTCCGCGAAGTCTTCGAAGGCGACCTGGACGAGCTGATCCTGGCCTACCTGAAGACCGCCGAAGCCGAGGACGCGTGGGAGTAACGCTGGCTCGTGGGTAGCGGCTCGCCCCCCTTGTCATCGCGAGCCGCCCCACCGCCGCCTTCGGTAGG
The DNA here is from genome assembly GCA_020696885.1 of Armatimonadota bacterium. Next base: position 2,814 of record JAJFMS010000166.1, read on the forward strand.
AGACTCCTCCCCGCCCTTCGGGCACCCCTCCCTATCTTTGATGGGGTCGTGGAGCGTAGAGGCTCGATGAGGACAGCGGCGAGGACGAAAAGGCCCCTGGAGACCGTCTCCAGGGGCCTTTTCAGCCATCGGCTACAGCCGTGTTACAATTCGAGCCGTTCCCGGTCGCCCGGGGGGGTCAACGCTAACCCGATTTAGCCACGAATTCCTGATGGGCGGTGAGGGACTTGAACCCCCGACCACCTGTGTGTAAGACAGGCGCTCTACCACTGAGCTAACCGCCCGAATGACAGCCGGATTATAGCACGTCCCTCTAAAACCCTCCAGCGGTTCGTCGTAATCCAGCCACTGGGCCAACTACAGGGAACGCCGGCTCCCGGTAGCGAACGGTCGCAGGCCGTTTGTGTCCTCGTGGATGGAAGACGTTCAGCCGAGCCCATCCCGGCTGCCGGTACGATTGCGGCTTTGCGGGAGGGTTCACGAGCATCGAGGACACAGGCGGTGTGGCGAGACGCCTGCTACAGGAGTCGGCAGCACCTTCCCCACCCCATCCTGATCCCGTCAGACAAAGCGACTTCCACCCGGGTACTATGGTATACTCTCTCTTTCCGGTTCTCCGGCGCCCCCGGTGACCTCGACCTTCAGACGGCCCGCCCGATGACCCAGACGCTAACCTCCCCCACAGTGAGCTCGCTCGTCCGCCGCGCGCGGGTGACGGATGCCGCGGAGATCCAGCGTCTGATCACCATGTTCGCGGACCGGGATGAGATGCTCCACCGGCCGCTGGGCGAGATCTACGAAAACATCCGGGACTTCTACGTAGCGGAAGACCCGGACGGCCGCGTGGTCGCCTGCGGCGGGCTGCACGTCTGCTGGAGCCACCTGGCCGAGGTGAAAAGTCTGGCGGTGGACGAAGGTCAGCAGGGCCGCGGCTACGGCAAGCGGATTGTGCAGGCCTGCATCACGGAGGCGCGCGAGCTGGGGCTCAAAACCGTCTTCGCGCTCACCTACAAGCCGGAGTTCTTCAGCCGCATCGGGTTCCGCATCGTCGACAAGGCCACGCTGCCCCACAAGGTGTGGAACGAGTGCATCCGCTGCCCGAAGTTCCCTGCCTGCGGCGAGATCGCCGTGGTCTACGACCTCGCCCGCACCTCCACCCCGCTGAACCTGCCGGTCGTGGGGTAGCCCTCCGATGCTCATCCGCCCCTACCGCCCAGAAGACCTTCCGCGCGTCCGCGCCATCACCGTGGACAGCTTCGAGGGCGTCTCCATCGACCGGAACATCGAACGGGAGTTCGGGGAGGTCGCCGGGAAGGACTGGCGGGAGCGCAAAGCCCGGGACGTCTCCACGGACTGCGAGGTGCAGCCGGAAGGGGTATTCGTGGCGGAAGAAGGGGGCGAGGTGCTCGGCTACGTCACCACCCGCCTGGACCGCTTCACCGGCATCGGCCGCATCCCGAACCTGGCGGTGGACGAGCGCGCCCGCGGACAGGGCCTCGGCACGCAGCTCATCGACCACGCCATCGCCTACATGCGCCAGCAGGGCATGGCGATGGCCAAGATCGAAACCCTCGTCCAGAACGAGCGCGGCCAGGCGCTCTACCCCCGCTTCGGCTTCCGCGAGGTGGCTCGCCAGATCCACTACGTGATGCCGCTCTCGGACCACGAGTAGCGCCGGGCTCCACCGCCTCGGCGGCTCGCCACGTCCAGATTCTGCCATTCGCTCCCATTCTTCAGAAGCTCGCATTTCGGCACACAAAAACTAGAACATATGTTCTATAATATACCAGTCGGGCTTGAGGAGACTGGAATGGATTGGCAAAGAAACACGGACACGGAAGAAGCGGAGCTGGAGAGCGGTTCGGCGTTGGATCTACTGATGGAGGGCGCCGAGGACGCCCTGGATGATGAAGCTGAGGCGGCACCGCAGGTAGCGCCGCCGACGGGCGCGCTGCAGGCCCGCGCGACGAGCAAGGGCTTTGGCCCGCTGGAGCCGGCGCCGCGGCTGGCGCTGACCCCTCGGCCCTATCAGGAGGACGCGCTGACCGCTTGGACGGAGAACGGCGGCCGCGGCGTGGTGGTGCTGCCGACCGGGGCCGGAAAGACGATCCTGGCGCTGATGGCGGTGGCCGCGGCCGGTGTGCGGCCGTTGGTGGTGGTACCGACCCTGGAGTTGCTGAAGCAGTGGTCCGAGGGGTTAAGCAAACACCTGGGCCTACCGGTGGAAGCGGTGGGCCAGGTGGGCGGCGGGAAACGGTGCCTGGGTCCGGCTACCGTGATCACCTACGACTCCGCATGGCGCCGGCCGCAGGACCTCAAGCCGTTTGGCCTGCTCATCTTTGACGAGGCGCACCACCTCCCCTCCGGAGCCTACCGGCGCATCGCCGCGAGCTCTCCGGCACCGTTTCGCCTGGGGCTCACCGCCACGCCGGAGCGCGCGGACTTCCGGCACGAGGACCTGGACCGTCTCATCGGCCCGGTGGTGTTCCGCCGCAGCCCCGCGGAGCTCTCCCGCAGCCGGCACATCGCGCGGTTCCGCCAGGAGCGGCTCTTCGTGGACCTGACGGACGAAGAGGAGTACCAGTACCACCAGTGCATGTCCCGTTTCCGGTGGTACATGGCGCAGAACCGGATCTGGGGGCAGGGCTTCCAGCAGCTCATCTTCCGCGCCGCCAGCGATCCCAACGCCCGCGAGGCGCTGCGGTGTCACCAGCAGGCACGCCTGGTGGCGATGAACGCCTCCCGTAAGACCGACCGCGTCCTGGAGCTGCTGCGGCGGCACCACGAAGACCGGGTCCTGGTGTTCTGTGAGTACACGTCCGTGGTGGACAGCCTCAGCCGCAGCCTGGTGCTGCCGTCGGTCACCTACCGTACCCCCACGGCGGAGCGGCGCCTCACCCTGCAGCGGTTCCGCGCCGGCGGCTACACCAAGCTGGTCACCGGCCGCGTGCTCAACGAAGGCGTAGACGTGCCGGATGCGAACGTCGCTATCGTCGTCAGCGGCAGCGCCACCCCCCGCGAGCAGATCCAGCGCCTGGGCCGCGTCCTCCGTCCCAAAGAGGAAGAAGCCGTCCTCTACGAGATCGTCGCCCGAGGCACCGTAGAAGAACGGGCCGCCCGCTCCCGCCGGGTTAAAGACTCGTAGGCGCTGCGCGCGGCGTTCAGGTGTTCGGTGTTCAGGTGTTTGGGGCTGCGGTGGGAGTCCGGATGGCGGTGTTCGGAGCGGGGTGCTTTCCCATCCCCACCCAAGGTGGATAACGCTTGCTTTCTGAACACCTGAACACCTGAACACCTGAACACCTGAACACCTGAACACCTGAACACCTGAACACCTGAACACCTGAACACCGCACCGCAATCCCGCCCCTCCACCGCCCCGCGGAACGAACGTTTCTACTAACGGAGACCGCTACTAATGAGTTTCAGACTGGGTGACTTGAAAAAATCGGTCCGGAAGGGCCGGGAGGGCTACCAGGTGTCGCCGGCGCGGTTGGAGAGCCGACAGCACCGGTTCCAGGTGGAGTTCGTGCTGCAGCAATTCGAGCAGCACCTGGGCCGGCCGCGCCGGGAGCTGGACCCGGACGTGCTGCTGGACTTCGTGGGGGACTCGCGGCTGGGCCGGGGGCTGCTGGCCACGCTCGCGCAGTGGTATCGGATGCGCGCGCGCACCTTTCCGGAGCTGCTGGATGCCCGCAAAGACGAAGGCCGCCGGGTGGCGCGGCTGCTGGAGCACGGGATCAGCGGCCCCGTGGAGCTGCGCGCGTGGCTCTATCGAGCTGCGAACCAGGAGAGCGCGGGCTATGTGGATCCGCCCACGGATGAGCCGTACTGGCGGGCACGCACGCGTACCCTCGGGCTGCGGCGCGAGGCGTTGGAGGCGCTGTCACTGCTGGACCGGCCGGAGGAGGCGGTGCTGGTGCGCACCGGCCCGCGTCCGTCCGCCGCGGACGTGATCGCCGCTTACAACGCGCGGGCACACACCACGCTGCTGCGCTCAGCTGCGGAAGTGACACTCACGTGTCGCGGCTCACTGGCCGTGCTCCAACGGGCGGCCGATCTCTGGGCGGGCACACTGGGTGTCGAATGGGAAGTCGATAGTGCGGTGCTGCGGCTGCGTGGGCGGGCAGATGCGCTCGGCTGCTGGACCCGTCACGGGCGTCGCCTGGAGCGGGCGGTGCTGGAACTGCTCGCCATCCCGGAGCTGGGGGTCCGCGAGGTGACCGGCCGGCTCCGGGTGGGCGAGCGCGACTGCCGCTTCACC
>JAJFMS010000167.1 GCA_020696885.1 Armatimonadota bacterium
GCTGGCGCGGCCGTACCCGTTCGAGGGTTCCATCGACGCGCCGATCGCTTTCAGCCAGCTCGAAGCGGGCAGTCACGTGATCCGGCTAGAGGCCTTCGAGAAGTCCTACGGGATGACGGGGGTCTACGAGTTCGCATTCGAGCTCGAAGGACCCCAGCCGGCGGATGAGGACGCACCGTCGACCTCCTTCACCGTGACGCGACAGCAAATCATGGTTGCGGACACCACCGAGGAAGTCTACCCCGTGGTAGTCCGCGTGAACGCTCCCTGGGGCTCCCTCTCTAGCGGCGCCACGGTGGGTGCGGACGACCAGGTGCGGCAGGTAGTGGAGTATCGGGGCGCTTACTACGTGGGCGACGAGTCCGGCACGCATCCGGATGTGGGCATCATCCTGCCGGACTGGCAGGAAGTGGGCGAAGCGCCCTCCGGCGAGACCGGAGGCGGGGGCGGTGCGCCGGCGGCACTGGCGCGGAGGGCGCTGGGGCAGGCCGGCAGCGGCACCCGTGCCTCTGCCCACGGTGCCTGGTATGACACGCCGCTATTCTTCGCCGGAGAGGTGGCCGGCTTCGCCGAGGGCGGCTTCCAGATGGTCACCGGGACCATCGACGGGTTGGTAAAGGTGGCGCAGTTTGCCTGGAGCATCCCCGGTCAGGTGATGAAGGTCTACAACTTCTTCAAGACCGAGCAATCCCGGAAGATGTTGATCGAGGGCGCTCAAGTGGTGTCCAGTACCATCAAAGCCGTGCTGGACGTGCTTCGATCCGTCCTGCAGTCAGAGGCGGCGATCATCGAAGACATCCAGGTGGGGAACTGGGCGCAGGACCGCTTGAAAGGTCTCACCAGCATGTTCCGCCAGGGTCTGAAGCTGGCACTGAATTTCTTTGTTGAGTGGGTCGATCAACAATGGAACCAGTTCCTGGATCTGACTATCTCCGATCCGTTCAAAGCGGGCCAGGCGTCCGGAAAGGTATTGTTCGAGGTCTTCGCCATCTTGCAGCCCTATGCGAAGGCCGGCAAGCTGGCGAACCTGAAGTGCTTCCAGTTCATGAAGGAGCTGGCGAATTACGACAAGCTTAAGACCTGGCTTAGCAAGTTTGCGACGACCGCTGGAGGCGCGGCCCGCCGGTTCGTCGACTTCGTGATTGGCGCGTTGGCGCGAGTTCGCGACTCGTTCCTCACCCGGTTCGGCAAGCTCCCCACGATGTGCTTCGTGGCCGGGACCCCGATCTACACCGCGTCCGGCATGCGGCCGATCGAAACGATTCGCGCTGGAGACATGGTCCTCTCGCGCGATCCGGAGTCCGGTAGACAACACTACCAACCAGTGTTGCAAACGTTCGTCACCCGGCCGGAGGCGCTGTACCACATCCGCTATCGGGTGTCGCAGGCGCGAGAGGTTCGGTCGCGTTCGGCCGGCCAACAGGCTGCTGCGGCAGAAGGGAGCGACGACCCCGACCCCGACCCAGCAGCCGACGCGGAGATCGTCGGCACTGGTGAGCATCCGTTCTGGGTTGTCAATCGCAATGACTTCGTCCCGGCCGCCGAGCTCAAACCGGGGGACCGGCTGCGTCTGGCCACGGGCGGCGAAGCCCGGGTGGTCTCGATGTCTCGGGAATCGGCCCCGCGCGGCGAGCGGTTCACCACCTACAACTTCGAGGTGGCAGAGTACCACACATACTTCGCCGGCACGGAGAGCGTCTGGGTTCACAATCACGGGCTGAACTGCGACGTCTTCTTCTCGATCACCCGGCTCTACAAGCGCCTGCTGGCCCGCTGGGGAATCGTCGACGACTGGGAGGTGTTCCAGTACGCGCTGCAAAAGATCAATAGCAAGCATGGAGGCACGCTCGGCTTACCGGCGCCGTTTGTGCAGATGCTCAAAGACCGCTTTGCCGCGAATATGGGGAACCTCGCCTCCAAGGGGGTTGGCATAGGGCACAGCCCTCGCAGTTACAGATACAGCGACTGGGAGAATAATGCGACGAACGGAATCGCTAAGCTCAAGTCGGCGGGGCTCCAGGGGCATCACTGGTGGCCGGAGGAGTTGGGGGGCGCGCACGCGGATGGCCTGGTGGTGGCGTTCTGCAACCCGTTCCTCCATACCCGGCGTCCCAACGGAGTCCATCCGTTGATGCGTGACTTTTTCAAGAGGCACTTTGGTAAGTCCACGTGGAAGGCCAACAAGGCTGACTTCCTAAAGTTGAGCTTCCCGCAGCAAAAGGCACTGCTGCAAGAGTTCTACTGGGATTACTTCCAGTTGGCGACACCTGACTTTGTACTTCCGGGCAAGATATGAAGACTGAAGTCAACGTCCAGTTTCGACTTGGAGCCGCCGAAGTCAAAGGAGCACTCCCGCCACCGCTGCACTTCCTTCGTTCCGCGGTGCGGGAAGGAATGAGGGGGCAGTCCTATGCCGTGTCGGCTATCGATCCACAGTTACTGGACCCACTAATCGCCTGGGGCCGCGTGCAGGAAGAAGGCAAGTCTCGCGTCCGGCTGCTGCGCATCAACGAGAAGTGGGAGATCGCCGATCTTGCGGGACTGCGCGCGGTCGAGTTACACGCTTCGGACGAGATGGATGACACGCTCCATCCCACGAACTTTGCCAAGGCGCTCCAGGCAAAGTGGGACTGCTCGGAGTGTAAGCGGTCCTGTTGGACGCAGGTCGAAGACCTGGAATTCCGACCGAAGCGCGCGATCGATCTCCAGCCTACCGAGCTGGGCGGATGGTTGGTCTCATCTCGGGCTCGGCAGGTGCTGGGGCCGGACGGTCTGACGACGCGGGACCTACACTCGAAGAGTGATTGGCAGCAGTTGGAGGTGACCGATCGCTTTGGGGTCGACCTGGATCGCTCTCCGCTTTGCCTGAGTGCATCTTGCGAGGTCTGCGGTCGGCCGCAAAGACTCCACCGGAACGACCTGGTGGAGGGAGAGCATGTGGGTTGTCCCGACATCACCATCAGCAGGGACATGCCGCTGGTGATCTCCCCGCCAACTCGGCCCGGCTGGACGATCGCTGCGTCGGACCAGGAGTTCGGCTCGTTCACTCGCCTACCTGCGGAGAAGACCCACCAGGCCGGGGAACCGATCAAGCTCGAACGACAGCACCTCACCGGAATGTACCCCAAGCGCGAGTACATCGTGTCGATCGACACCGCGCAGCGTCTCGCGGCAAACCGGATCCGGGGTATCGCGTTTCGCCCCGTGGTGATTGTGTGACGCGGAGGACAGCGCACACGACTGCGCGGAACGTTGATGCCGGTCCCCACGGAAGATTAGTCAGAGAGAAGTAACGTGAATATTCTACGATCGCTAGGGCTCGCAGCCGTTTCCGCTGGACTGTTGCTCTCCTGTGGCGCCAGCCATGCCGCGCCCAGAAAGCCGAAGCGGGCGGCCAGCAAGCCCAAGACCTCCGCCAAAGCAGCCGTCAAGCCGGATGCAGCCCCGGCCAAGCCCGCGGACGATCCCCGCTGGGAGCAGCACCCGGTGCTGAAGCGCCTCAAGGAGCTGCGGGACGCCAAGGTCTCCGCGGTGGAGCGCGCGCGCCTGGGACAGCGCCTCTATCGGGACGAGATGGTCAATCCCACCCCGCGCGTCCCTCCCTATACGGACTACCTGACCCACGACTACGTAATGGCGCAGATCACAAAGCGCCTCGCGGAACTCGATACGGACGTGCCCACGATGAAGACCGCCTGGGAAGGCGCGAACCCCGGGCACGTGAAGGACAGCCTCACCCTCTTCCTCGCGCTGAAAGGGCAGCCGGGAATGAAGGAGGGCATCGTAAAGCTCCTGGAAGATCGCGGAAACCTGATGCGCCTGCGCGAACTGGCCGCCACGGTGCTGGGCACCCTCGCGATCACGGACTTCGACTCGAAAGCGGGGGACGTGCTCGCCAAGGTCATCCGGGAGGACAACCAGTCGCAATATCGCGTGGTGGCTCCTACCGCGGACAACCCGGAGGAAACCGTGTTCGTGATGTTCCCCGTTCGCCGGGCTGCCGCGGACGCCATCAAGGAGATGGATAAGAAGGGCCTCCTGCTGGCCAGCTACGTCACCCGGGCCGCCGAGACTGTCCAGGTCGAGGTGAAGCTCGAAAAGCCCCGCAAGAGCAACTGACGTCGTGTCGGCACCAGGCACGAACGTGCGTCGCTCCGTCTTCATTCTGGGGTGCTGCGGTATGCTCGCGGCCCCGGTCATCGGGCTACCCGGGACGACGCGACCGGCGGCTGCCGCCGAAGAGCCCTTGGCGGGGTTCGACCTGGCGCGCCTGGCGAAGCTCGATGACCCCAAGCTCACGCCTTCGCGCCGCGCGGAGTTGGGGCTCACGCTCCTGGGGGACGAGATCGCCGCGCCCACCCCGCGTCCCGGCCCTCCGTACACCGGTTTCAAGACGCACGATTACGTCCTGGCGCGCATCATTCGGAAGCTGGTGGCGACGGAGACCGACCGGGATCTGCTGCGGAAGCGGCGGGAGACCGAGGCCCCGGGCGAACTGCGAGACTGCCTGACGCTCTACCTGATGCTGGATGCGCCCACACCACCGGCGGCTAGCAAGACAGCGGCCACTGACAAGGGGAGCGACAAGCCGGTAGGCCCCACCGCGCTGGCGAAACAGCAGCGGGATGAGGTGACGGCTTACCTCCAGGACGTGAAGCATCCGCTGCGGCTGCGCGAGCTGGCGGCCGAAGCGCTGGGCGTCTATGCAATTCGCGAGCGGGACCCGTCGGTGGGTGAGACCCTGGCGTTCATCGCGCGGCGCGATCCGCACTCCAGCCGGCGAGAAACACCGACCGGATTTGTGACTGTCTACCCGGTGAAGCGCGCCGCCGCCACGGCGATCGGCAAGATGATGAAGAGCAAGCTCTCCCTGCCGAGCTACGTGACCGGCGCTGCGGAAGCCGGCTACGAGGTCCAGCCTCGGCGACCCTAGCGAGCGGACGCAGGTACCCGGATCGCGGGCCTCGCATCGCAACTTGTAGCCACGCACCCGCCCGACGTGACACACTTCGCTCGGAGGGATGCGATGAGCGAGCGTCAGATCGTTGCTTTTGGCGGGCTGCGGGCCACCCCCGGCCGCGTACACCCGATCGTCGACTACGTGCTGGATCTCACCGGCAAGCCGCGGGCGCGGGTGGCGATCATCCCCACGGCCACCGGGGATGCGCCGGACCGTCTCCAGGCACTCTACGACCGGCTCCCTGCGGACCGGGCCGAGCGGTCACACCTGGCCCTGTTCAACCGGAGCATCGCGGACCTCCGCGGCTACCTGCTCAGCCAGGACGTCATCTGGGTGGGCGGGGGCAATACCGTGAACATGCTGGCCATCTGGCGGGCGCATGGGGTGGACCTCGCCCTGCGCGAGGCGTGGGAGGCCGGGGTCGTCCTGGCCGGCGGCAGCGCGGGCTCGCTCTGCTGGTTCGAGGGCGGGACCACGGACTCGTTCAACCTGTTCGAGCTGGCCCCGATCCGCGACGGCCTGAGGTTCCTGGCCGGCACGCACTGCCCACACTACGACGGCGAGGCCCAGCGGCGCCCGCTCTACCACCGCCTGATCTCCGAGGGCCTGCCCGGAGGCATCGCCGTTGATGAGGATGCCGCCGCGCATTTCGTGGGTACCGAGCTAAAGCACGTGGTCTCCTCACGGACCGGAGCCGGAGCCTACCGCGTGGAGCCCGGGCCTGAAGGCGCCGTGGAAACTCCCCTCCCTCACAGCCTGCTTCCGGCGGGGCGACTGCTCCCCTGGACCTGCGTGCCGGGCGTCACCCACCAAAACGACGCTTTCACAGCCTGACGGCGCCCGCAACCGAGCGGTTGCCCGGAGTCCCGGAGGCATCCGGGCAGCACCTACCGGAGACGGAGACTACAACCGCGAAGCCGTGCCCGGATGGCCCGAGACTGCCCTGGACTCCCCGACTTGCCGGGTGGTGGGTGGGCCAGCCGATGCCCGGCAGGCCGTAAACGACCTGCCTATCTGACCGAACGCCCCACCAGGGGCCTGGTGGCAGCCAACGGGAGGCCCGTTTACGGGCGTTCGGTCGAGTAGCCCGGTCCGTTCACGGCCGGGCGGGTCTGGGACTGAATCGTGCTCCTGCGGCCCCCGAGATCCCCGCGAGCACCCGTCACCCGGCGCCGGGATGGCACAGCCTCGCTACCCTGCGGCATCACGCTCCTTCGCAATCCAGGCGGCGAACTGGGGTTTCGTCCCAACCAGGATCTGCCGGATCGCCTGCCGCTGCGGCTCGTTCAGGTGGGTGAACTCCTTGCTGGCGTCCTTGCCCCCGAGTACTTCCTCCAGCCGCCGGAAGACATAGGCCCTGGCCTCCGCGGGCAGCGCATCGAACGCTTCGCTGTAAACGAGGTAGCTGCAGGGGAAGCGGAACAGCCGGTCCTTGAGGTCGAACTGCCGGAGCGAGCGCTTGCCGGCATCGAACGGCCCTCGGGCGGCGAACTCCGCGGTGAAGCCGGAGGTGCCTTTCACCGGCCCTGCCAACCTCGCTTCCCCGGAGAAAAGCAGGCCGCGCACCAACGGCTCGCAGCCGCTCTTGATGCGACTGGTAGTGCTCTCGGAGCGGAACGTGGGGCTCCGGCCCAGTTCCCGGTTGAGGAGCTGCTCGTAGTGGAGCGCCTTGCGCGTCTCGTGGTTGGCGCGGGTGATCAGGTTGTGCACGTGCGTCTGGTGCTGCAGCACCATCAGCGCCACGAGATCGCTGTGGGGAGAGAGGTAAGGCGAGGGGTCGAAGTACCGCTTCAGGCTCGTGACGTTGGCGCCGGCGGAGCGGTCGAGGTTGTTCGCCTCGGCCTCGTCCTTCACGGTGAGGTTGCCCATGTGGTACTGCTGCCCGTGCGTGCCGGTGACATACCAGCCGCCGTACCGCTGCTCGATCGGGCTCTCGTCCGTGGTCACGTAGGTGCCGGCCGAGAACACCGGCTGCCCGTCCCGGCCGGGGTACACGGAGCGCACGGTGTGCCCCGGCACGTTGCCGGTGAGCGACGAGCTGTGGCACGAGAGGCAGTCGAACGCCCGCCGCACAAACTTCGGCGGGGCCAAGCGGTCCTGGGCCACGGTGT
>JAJFMS010000168.1 GCA_020696885.1 Armatimonadota bacterium
TACCTCGTTGACTTTCATGATCTCGTGGAGGCTGCACAGGACGCCACGGAGGAGCCCCTGACGATCCGCTGGATTCACTCGGAAAAGTCGATCTCTGAACTCGGATATGAGGAGATGGCGAAGTACTGGTCGCGGAAGCTGGCGCTCCTCGCAACCTGCGGGTTCTCCCCGTCCGGTTACGAGGCTATCTGCCGGGGCTACCTGGAGAGGCTCGACCTGGCGAAGGCCGGTCAGGGAAGGACTCTGTTTGAGTTCCTTGTCTGGCAGCTCCGTGGCGATAGTGACGACCCGGTCGATGGTGATGATCGTCTCGATCCGACGCTTGAGTCGTGAGGGTGAGCGCCGTCAGCCACGCCGGCCCCATTCGAGACAGGCGCGACAATTCCCGCCACTCTCGTATTTCAAAGAGAACCTACTCCAGTCGGCAGAACACAAATACCGGCGTCCTAACCCAATGGGTCAGCGTCACTCGGGACGCGCTTCACCGGATGGAAGCCGCTGATGGGCGCCGTGCGGTTCAACGTCGTCCTCAAGTCATTTCTTTGGGTCCAGCATTCAGCGCCGCGCTGCCGGCGGTTGTGCTCCGCCGCGAGTGCCGGGACTGCCACCTCACGTAGCCCCGCAGCCGGAAGGGGGCACGCTCCTCACCATCGGCCACCACGTGGTGCGCCCAGGGCAGACCCACCCCAGCGTAGTGAAAATTCCTGTTGACCCACCGAACGCGTGCTGTTATGCTACTCTAATTCCTTCCCGGCGGTGGACTGGCCAGTGATCGCACGGGAACAGGGAGGAAGGTTGGGGCGGGCCGGAGCGTCTGGATTATCTGAACCTCCTACCCACACGCACTCATTTGCCTGACCCCAGCATCGAACGTAGCTCAACGGGTAGAGTCCCACGCTTCCTGAACAACCCAATCCTCGGCGATCCTTTGCCTGGTAACGGGCCGTAGCATGAGGGTTATCTAGGCACCACACCTCAGGAAAGCGTCCGCGGGAGATGCAGGTTCGAATCCTGCCGTTCGACTTTTGGATCGTTTGCGACGCGCCTTACCGCCTTCCGGCAGCGGTGGACCATGACGTACCTGAACCACGTGCTCTCGACGAAGCAGACGCCGCAGTCCGCGCCGATCCCCGGCTCGGAGCAGGCGCCGAATAGCGCCGGCGGGTATGCCTGGGCGGCCGACGACTGGACGCGCTTCGACCGCTTCCTGATCCTGGGAACTGAGGGCGGCTCCTATTACGCCACCGAAGCGTCCCTGACGCTCGAGAACGCGGAAGTGGTCCGGCGGTGTGTGGAGGCGGACGGCGAGCGAGCCGTGCGGCGCATCGCGGAGATCAGCTTTGCCGGCCGGGCGCCGAAGAATGATCCGGCGATCTTCGCGCTGGCCGTGGCGGCCTCGAGCGCCACGGACCGGACCCGGGCCGCCGCCTTGCTCGCGCTTCCTCGCGTGTGCCGTACCGGGACGCACCTCCATCACTTCGCGGGTTACGTGGACGGCATGCGAGGTTGGGGCCGTGGGTTGCGCGCCGCGGTGGGCAGGTGGTACTCCGAGCGCGAGCCCCGGGACCTCGCGTACCAGGCGGTGAAGTACCAACAGCGGGATGGCTGGAGCCATCGCGATCTCCTCCGCCTCTCGCACCCGATCGCGGAGCCGGACTCCGCCCGGAACGCGATCTACCACTGGATTACGAAGGGCTGGGAAGAGCCGGAGCCGGAGCCGCCGGCAGACGAGGGCCTGCAACTGGTGTGGGCCTTCGAGCAGGTGAAGCGCGCCGGGACGAAAGAGGAGGTTGCCCACCTGATCCGCACGTACGGCCTGCCCCGCGAGGCGATCCCCACACGCTGGCTGCTGGAGCCGATGGTGTGGGAGGCGCTGCTGACGGGGTTGCCGCTGACGGCGCTGATCCGCAACCTGGCCACGCTCACCCGCATCGGGCTGTTGACGCAGGAGTCGGACGTCACCCGGCGCGTCGTGGAGCAGTTAACGGATCCGGAGCGGCTCTCGCGAGCGCGAGTGCATCCGATCCAGGTGCTGGCGGCGCTGTACACGTATGCGCAGGGCCACGGCGAGCGGGGCACGAATACCTGGGCTCCGCTCGCGCGCATCGTGGACGCGCTGGACGCCGCGTTCTACGCGAGCTTCGGAAGCGTTCGCCCTACCGGCAAGCGCTGGATGCTGGCGCTGGACATCTCGGGCTCCATGGGCCAGGGTCAGATCGCCGGGGTCCCCGGGCTGACGCCGTGGGTGGCGTCGATCGCGATGGCACTGGTTACCGCCGCGGTGGAGCCCGAACATGAGATCGTGGCGTTCACGAGTGGCGCAGACGGTCACGGCGGTAAGTGGGGCGGGGGAGAGCCCGGCCTGACCCCCGTGCCGATTTCCCCCCGCCAGCGCATGGATGACGTTGCCCGCCACCTGGCCGGACTAACGATGGGGGGCACGGACTGCGCGCTGCCGCTCCTCCACGCGCTCCGCAACCAGGTGCCGGTGGACTGCTTCGTCGTCTACACGGACAGCGAGACGTGGCACGGTGAGATCCACCCGGCGCAGGCGCTGCGCCAGTACCGGGAGCGGATGGGCATCCCGGCGCGGTTAGTGGTGTGTGGGATGGTCTCCAACGGCTTCACCATTGCGGATCCCGATGACGCCGGAATGCTGGACGTGGTCGGCTTTGACACTGCGACCCCGAACCTGATCAGCGACTTTGTCGCGCACTGGATGGGAGCTTCGGAGGCACCCAGCGGTGGATAGCGAGCTCTGGGATCTCTGCTTTGGGGTGCCTCCTGGCGTCCTCTGAGAAAGCGCATGGTCAAGCGGTTTAGGGACGAGCGTCAAACCATCTACGACTTCACGGACGAGTTCCTGGTCGTCTGTCCCAACTGCCGGGCGTGTGCGAAGGTCATTCCCCGAGATCCCGGCGAGCCCGCGCTCTTCACTCCCCGGCGGCTGGTCTGTTCCGCCTGCGCGCACATCAGGGATTGGGCGAGCGACGCAGTCCGCTCCGCCGACGGGGTCGACTGGTACTTCCATCTACCCCTGTGGCTCAGCACGCCATGCTGCGGCGAGGTCTTGTGGGCGCATAACTGGCGGCATCTCCAGTTGGTCGAAGATTACGTCGGGGCGCTGCTGCGGGAGCATATCCGCCCTCCGGGTTACGGCTGGAGCAATCGCTCTCTCGCCAACCGGCTGCCCCGGTGGATGAAGGTGGCCAAGAACCGGGCTGAGGTCCTCGAGGCGATCACCAGGCTTCGACAGAGAGGCTGACCCTTACCGTTGAGCGGACAGTGATCACCCTTCTGGACCGTGGGACGACCCTGTTCGGAGACTCGCGTTCAAAATCGCTATGAGCCGCGTAATTGTGCTGCTGGAGGATGAAAGAAGCCGTTTAGAGCTAATGCTCCGCCCGGATGGCACGCTGCTCGGCTTCCCGGTGGTGCTCCATGACAACGCGCCGGACCTGCTGGCTTGGTTGCAACAGCACCTCAATGACGCGGTGCTCATCGCGCTCGATCACGACCTTGGCCCCTCGCGCCTCCGCGACGGTATACGGTTTGAACCGGGAATCGGTCGGGATGTGGTGGAGTTCCTGGCAGAGCGCGGTCCGGTCTGCCCGGTGGTGATCCACTCGTCGAACAGTCCCGCGGCGCTGGGGATGCAGTTCCGCCTGGAAGCGGCGGGCTGGAGCGTGACGCGGGTGATCCCGTTCGACGGGATGCAATGGATCGAACGGGACTGGCTGCCGGAAGTCGAACGTGCGTTGAACGGAGGAGCGCAGCCGGTGAGAGGAGCGGCCCAGATGGCGGAGTCATTTAATCTGGACGAGTTGTTGGCCCGACGGCCGGCGGGAACGGCGCCCTGGCTGCCGTTCCTCGATCTGCCCTCGATGCTGGTCGGCGTCTACGTGGTGGCAGCCGACGATCGGATGACCCACCAGCCGCACGCGCTGGACGAGGTCTACTACGCCGTACGGGGCGTCGGGAAGCTCTCGGTCGAAGGGGAGGACCGTCCCGTCCAACCGGGTACGGTGCTCTACGTGCCTGCCGGAGGCGCCCACTACTTCCACTCCATCGAGGAAGAGCTGACGCTCCTGGTGTTCTTCCCCCGCACCTGACCCTTCGCCGCACGCCCGCCATCGGTTACAATGCCTCAGGTCCGGCTGCCGGTGCGCGGCGGGCCGAAAGTCGCGGCGGTCGCTGATCATCCGGCCGCGGAACACCGAAGGCTGCATGAATCTACAACGCTTTTTCTCCCCCTGTCCGCGCGGCCTGGAGCCGGTCCTGGTCGATGAGCTGACCGGGCTCGGGGCCGTCGAGCTGGAGACCGTCCCCGGCGGCGTCCACTTCCGCGGTGACTGGGCCACCTGCTACCGCGCCAACCTGCAGAGCCGCATCGCCACCCGAGTGCTCTGGCGCGTGGGCTACCACCGCTACCGCAACGAGGCGGACGTCTACCGCACCGCCTTCGACCTGCCGTGGCCGCAGTGGTTCGGCGTCCGGCGCACCCTGCGGGTGTACGTTACCGGAGTCAACTGCCCGCTCCGCAGCCTGGACTACCTCACCGTGCACATCAAAGACGCGGTCTGCGCCCGGTTCACGGAGCAGTTCGGGGAACGCCCGAGCGTGGATACGGAGTCCCCGGAGGTGCGCGTCCACGCCTTCCTGGACGAGGACACCGTCACCTTCTACCTCGACACCTCCGGCGAGCCGCTCTTCAAGCGCGGCTACCGTCGCACCAGCACCGATGCGCCGCTGAAGGAGAACCTGGCCGCGGGGATCCTGCGACTCACCGGTTGGGAGCCCGGCACCCCGCTCCTGGACCCGATGTGCGGCAGCGGCACCTTCCTGCTGGAAGCGGCGCAGATCGCCCTGAACATTCCGCCCGGCCACTCGCGCCGGTTCGGGTTCGAGCGCCTGCAGGTCCACCAGCCCCAGATCTGGGCACGGGTGAAGCAAGAAGCGCTGGCGAAGCAGCTCCCGCCCCGGCCCCTACCGATCTACGGCAGCGACCTGCATAACAACGAGCTCCAGGCCGCGCGGCGGAACCTGGCGGACGCAGGTCTCTCGGATGTGGTGAAGCTCAAGCAGGCGGACGTGCTCCGCCTGGCCGCTCCGGAAGACCACGGGGTGCTGATCGCGAACCCGCCCTACGGGGTCCGCATCGGGGAGCAGGAGAAGCTGGCGGCGTTCTACCCGCTGCTGGGCGATGCGCTCAAGCGCAGCTTCAGCGGCTGGAACTGCTTCTTCCTGAGCGCGGACCCGCGGCTCGCCAAGATGATCCGGCTCAGCCCCTCCCGGCGCATCCCGCTCTTCAACGGCTCGCTCGAATGCCGGCTCCTCGAATATCGGGTCGTGGCGGGCGTGATGCGGAAGAAGACCGCCGGCGATGACGAGTGAGCTCGTGGCGGTGCGCAGCCTCTCCGCCGAGCAGCGCGCCGCCGCAGAGGCCCTGCGGATCGCCTGCGAAGCCCACGACGGCTGTGAGCTGCCGATCGAGCTGGATGAGGACCGGGTCCCCGGAGGCGGTCAAGCGGGCCACTTCCTGTACCTGGAAACGGGCCAGGTGCTCGGCTACCTCGGCATCGGTCCGGACGCGGTCCCCGAAGCATTGCCATTGGTGTATCCCGCTGCCCGGCGGAGCGGCATCGGCCGGCGCCTGGTGAAAGCCGCTCGCGCCGAGGCGCGACTGCGAGGCTGCGAAGCGCTGCTGCTCGTAGTTCCCGGTGCCTCGCCAGCGGGCGCCGCCTTCGTGGCGGCGCTCCCGGCCGAGCACGAGCTCACCGAGCACCGGATGGAACTGGACCGCAGCCTCAGTAGTCCGTCACCCCCGCCCACTCCCGGCTTCGTTCTAAAACGGGTAGGCACGGAGGAGCTCGACACACTGAGCCGGATCTGCAGCCTCGCCTTCGGTAAGGAGGAGCCCACCCAGAGGGGGCGCTTCGCGGAATGGCTCCGGATGCCGAACCAGCGGCTGTTCATCGGCTACCAAGCGAGCCAACCGGTGGGCAGTGTCCGGGTGGGCGACTACGACGGCGTCATCTACCTGCACACGTTCGGCGTCCTACCGGAGCACCAGGGGCAGGGTATCGGCGGTCGGATCCTGCGGGAGGTGATCGACCTCCTCACGGCGGAAGGTCGCGGCCCGATCCGCCTGGAAGTGGACGTGCAGAACCCCAGCGCGCTCGCGCTCTACCATCGCCGCGGGTTCCGCACCCTCGACTCGTTTCATTATTACCGGATCGCCGTTTAGCCCACGGCGCGGGAGGCGCATGGGGAAACTCGTCATTCTGGGGCTCACCTGCGCCCTCGCCGCCGGCGTGGTCGGCCTACCGCGGGACCTGGGAGCCGCGGAAACGGCCGTTAAGTCCGCGACGGAGCTGAAGCAGGCGATCGGGTCCGCTCGGCCCGGCGACACGATTGTGTTGGCGGACGGCTCCTATCCGGACCTACAGATCCAGCTCCGCGGGTCCGGTGAGGAGCAGCGCCCGATCACCCTGCGCGCGGCCACCCCCGGTAAGGTCGTCCTCACCGGCACCTCCTCGCTGGAGATGCGCGGCGCCTGGCTCGTGGTCGAGGGGCTGCGGTTCGACCGCACCACGGTCACCCCAATCACCATCCGGGAGTCGCAGCACTGCCGGGTCACCGGGTGCGCCATCGTGCGCAGCAACCCGCCGGACCAGAGCCGCCTGCACTGGATCCGAATCGCCGGCCCCACCAGCCTCGCGAACCGCATCGACCACTGCTACACCGAAGGAAAGCTCACGGATGGCGTGGTGCTCACCGTAGAGGGCGACGATGGCAAGATGCCGCTGGACACGCGGATCGATAACAACCACTTCCGGGAGGTGGTCCGGGCCGTGAACAACGGCATGGAGACGATCCGCGTGGGCACCAGCCAGTTCGGCCAGCTCGACTCGCGCACGGTGGTGGAGTCCAACCTGTTCGAGGGCTGCAGCGGGGACGCGGAGATCATCTCCAGCAAGTCGTGCGGCAACACGTACCGCTGGAACACCTTCCGCGACTGCGACGGCGCCGTGACCATGCGCCACGGGCACCGGTCGCTGATCGA
>JAJFMS010000169.1 GCA_020696885.1 Armatimonadota bacterium
CCGGGGTTGATGCCGACGAAGCGCGCATCGGAGTCAAAGCCGTACGTCTGCAGCAGCGTGGTGACGTGGTCGCGCGCCGTATCGGTGGGCGTGAGCTCCAGCACCGGGTTGCGGTCGCGGGGGCACTCCAGCACGGTGGCGATGGCCAGGTACTTGTGCACCTCGTGCTGGTCCGCGCGGATCGGCACGCGGAACTGGTACCAGCGCCGGGTGCGCTTGTGATCCAGTCCCACGGTGACCGGCCCGCGGCGGTTGAGGAGCGTGGTGTACCAGGTGGCCCACGCGTAGAACATCGACTTCTCTTGCAGCGAGATGATGAGATCGTACCCCTGCCGGCGCATCTCCAGGGAGAACCGGATCTTGGCGCCCCAACTGGTTTCCTTGGGGCGGAAGACGAGCTCATCGATGTGGGGGTTGGTGATGAGGAGGTCCTGGTTGGAGGCGGGCACAGACACCGCCAGGTGCGCGCCCGGGAAGCGGCGCTTCAAGGCGCGGAGGAGCGGGGTGGTGAGCAGACAATCCCCGATGCGGCTCCGGCTCAAAACCAGGATCCGTCTGACCTGACCTAGTCGAACGACCTGCACGTGATCGGCCCTTTCTCTCGGAACTCGGTCTGGGGGGCTGCGGCTACCGGCGCTTCGGCCGGCGGCTGCAGCTTCCAGCGGTTGTGCAGCCAGCACCACAGCTCCGGCCGCTCGCGAATTTGAAGCTCGATAACCCGTGTGATCTCGGCGGTCAGGCGGCGCACGTCCTCCGTGCGGTCCCCCGTCGAGGTCGGATAGATCGGAGGCCACGCTTTCATCGTGTGCGTGCCGTCCGGCTCCCTAATACAGAATGTCGGCACGAGGGCCGCCCCGGTCTTAAGGGCAAATACTGCGGGCCCCATGGCGGTGCTGGCGGGATGGCCGAAAAACGGCACGAATACCCCACCCTCCGCCGTATTCTGGTCTAGCAGGATCGCCAGGATTTCGTTTCTCCGCAGGGCCGCCAGGCCCAACCGCGCCGCCTGTTTCCGCGGGATCTGCTGTAGCCCGCACCGCTGGCGGATCGATTCGATCATGTGCTCCAGGCCCGGGTCGTCGGCGGTGCGGCTCACCGCGCTCACGCGGTAGCCGGCGCCGTGGAGGCGCGGCCCCATCATCTCCCAGTTCCCGTAGTGCGCCGTGATCAGGATCGCGCCCTTCCCGCGGGCGAAGGCTTCTTCGTAATACTCCTGCCCCTCGAAGCGGACTTCGCGCTGCACCTCTTCGCCGGTGATGCGCGGCTGCCGGAGGAAGAACTCGATCAGCGTGATGCCGAGCTGCCGGAAGCTCTCCCGCGCCACGCGCTCGATCTCGGCCTCGCTCCATTGGTCCCCGTACGCCCGCTGGAGGTTCATCCGGGCTACTGTGCGGTAGCGGCGCATCCCGTGGAAGGCGCCCATCCCCAGCGCGCGACCGATGGACGGAAGCGCAGACCGCGGCGTGCACCGCCCGATGAGGTTGAGCGTGGCGATCAGGCGCCGGGTAGCCCACCACTCGAGCGGCTTGCTCCAGCGCCGCTTGGGAACCGCTTTTCCTTCCTCCGGGTTACTACTCATCCGTCTCCGAGTCTCAATGGCCTTGCGAATTGTTGCTAGAAGAGGCTTTCTTATCGTTAACGACTACCGTCACCCGGGATCCCCCCCGGCCCTAGTCGGTTGCCCCCACCCTCCCGCGAGGTGGGCCGGCGCTTCGCCCTTTCACGTCCCGGCAAAAAACGCCGGGACTAACGGGCGGCTTGGCGTGCGTGTTCAGTGGCTGTTATCCGCGTTCGAGAGAACGGTTTGGTTCCGTGCTGCGGTGGACGGGTGGGCGCAACCGCCGTCGAGCCGCCACCCAGAGGGTGCCCGGCCCGTCTGGGGGGCTCACAACGGGCGCCGCCCCGGCGCCGGGTGACCTGTTCTCTCCGAGCGTCGACTCATCTGCAACGACTTGCCCCCTAAGACCCCTAGCGTTCAGACCCATGCAGTATAGTCACCGGTCTCCCGGCGAGTAAGCCGGGCGGCGGCGCTCAGGCCAGCAGCTTTTCCGTTAGCAGCTTCTCGATCTCTTCCTGGCCGCGGAGGAACCGGAGGTCCACTTCCAGCACCAGGCAGCGACACTCCTGCAGCCATTCCGCGCGGATCTTCACCGCGTCTTTTTCCGTGGTCACGATCCCGACCAGCCCTTCCGCGGTCACCCGCTGCCGGGCTCGCTCCAGGTCCGCCGGCTCGTACCGGTGGTGGTCCGGAAACCGGGCCGGCGCCGCGTCCCGCGCGCCCAGCTCCGCCAGGGAGCCCTCGAACGATTCCGGTTGTCCCAGTCCGCACAACGCCAGCCAGCGGCCCTGCCGCAGCTCGTCGAGCGGCACCTCTGCTCCCGAGCGATGGTCCCGCAGCCGCACCGGTACGTGGACCGCCTCCGCAATCGCGATCCCCGGCCGGATCCGGCGGATCCGCGCCGCCAGCTTCTCCCGCGCCTGCGGTGCGATGGCGGCGGCGTGGGTGACGATCACCGCATCCGCCCGCCGCAGCCCCCGCAGCGACTCTCGCAGCATCCCGCGGGGAAGCAGGAACCCGAAGCCGAACGGGTTCGCCGCGTTCACCAGCAGGATCTCCAGGTCTTTCTCCAGCCGCCAATACTGAAAGGAGTCGTCCAGCACGCACGCGTCCGGCTGGAACTCTTCCCACGCTCGCCGTCCGCTGTAGATCCGCCTCCGGCCGATGAGCACCGGCACCCCGGGCAGCGAGCGGGCCAACATCTGCGGCTCGTCGCCGCTTACCTCCACCGGCTCCCGGATTCCTTCCGGTCCGGCCACCACGGTCACCGCGTTGCGCTCCGACTTGGTGGCGCCCGCCCGGTAACCGTAACTCAAGACGGCGGGTCGCAGCCCGCGTTCGCCCAGCCAGCGCACCAACCACCGCACCGTGGTGGTCTTTCCGGTGCCCCCTACCGTGATGTTCCCCACCCCCAGCACCGGGCAGGGCAGCCGCGTGGTCCGCAGCAGCTTCAGGTCGTAGCCCAGGCGGTACCCGCCCACGATTCCCGCATAGAGCCCGGAGAGGGCGAACAGCCCGCCTCGCGCCACCGGCGCCCACCAGGTTTTCTGCTCGCCGGACACCAGCTCGCGCCAGCGAGTCTCGAAATCGCTCACGTGAGGACCGGCACCGGCTGGGACACCATCCCGCGCACGGCGCCCAGCACCCGCTGCGGCGTCAGCGCGCGCATGCAATCGAACGAGCCGCCACAGGTGGGCCGGTGCAGGCAGGGCGAGCAGTCCATCTCCTCGTGGACGAGGGTGAAGTTCTCGTAGTCCGCAAACCCTTTCCACCAGGAGGCGCCGCACACCCCCACCGTGGGCGTGCCCACCGCCACCGAGGCGTGCATCAGCGCGGTATCCACCGCTACCGTTACCTGCCCCCCCAGGAGCACACCGGCCGCGGCCTTCAGCGAGGTCTTCCCGGCCGCCACGATGCATCCGCCGGCCGAAAGCTCCGCGATCCGGTTGGCCGCGGGAACGTCCGCGGGACCGCCCAGAATCACGGGAGTCAGCCGGAGCTGGCGCCGGAGGAGGTCCGCCAGTGCGGCCCATTCTTCGATGAACCAGTGCTTCTGCGGCCAGGTGGTGAACGGCACCAGGCAGGCGTACCGCTCGCCGGGCCGCACGCCCAGGCCTTCCAGCACCTCTCGTGCCTGATCGCGCTCGGCGTGGGAAACGTCCACCACCATCCGGCGGTCGGTGGATTCGATTCCCAGCGGCTGCAGCAGGTCCAGGCAGCGCTGGCGGGAGCTGAGGTCCGTGGTGCTGCGGGGCACGCGGCAATGGTAGAGCAGGTCCGCGCGCTCTTTGGCCTGCGTGTTCCCCACGATCCGGCGTGCGCCGGAGAGCCGCGCCACGAGCGCGCTGCGGAGCAGACCCTGGCAATCGATGGCCCAATCCCAGCGGCGGGTGCGGAGGCGGGAGCGGATCTCCGCCAGGTCGTCCCACTTGAGCCCGCCCTTCTTGCGGTCCCAGACGATCACCTCGTCCAGGTACGGGTTCCCATCCAGGAAGCCCTTCGCCGCCGGCTCCACCACCCAGGCGATGTGCGCGTCCGGGCGCGCCTTGCGGAGCACGCGGGACACCGGCGTGGTGACCACCACGTCGCCGATCGCCGAGAGGCGAATGATCAGGATGCTTTCGGAGGTGTTTCGGGTCATGGTTGGATGCCGGCGAGTACTTCACCGTGGGGCGGGCGATCTCCCCTCGCTAATGCTGCCAGCAGCTTGGCGCATTCCAGCGCCGCTCCTGTGTTATTGCGAAGCAGACGTTCGGAAGCCTCGCAAAGTGTATTGCGAAACGTGTCGTCGGAACACAAACGGACAATCCACTGCGCCAGCTCGGCGGCGTCTTGCACCTGGATCACTGCGGACTCCCCCAATGCAAGTGCCGCCAAATCGAGCTGGTTGTGCATGTGCGGGCCGAAAAGCGTGGGTTTTCCCAGGAAGAGCGGCTGCAGGATGTCGTGCCCGCCGATCGGCACGAGACTGCCGCCCACGAACACTACGTCGGCTAGCGCGTAGAGTCCGGACAGCTCGCCCATGGTGTCAAGTACCAGCACGTCTACCAGCTCGTCCCCGCCGCTGCTGCGCCGCGCCGAGCGCCAGTTTCGTGCCTGGGCAAGCTCTACCACCGGTCCGGCGCGCTCGATGTGGCGCGGCACCAGGAGCAGCGCGAGGTCCGGCATCCGCTCGCGCGCGGCCTGGAACGCATCCAGCACCTGCTCCTCTTCACCGGGGTGGGTGCTGCCGGCGATCCACAGCTTCTTGCCGGTATCGAGCGCCAGCAGCCGGCTGACGGCGGCCACCGCTTCCGGTTTCGGGGCCATCACCGGCTGCTCGAACTTGACGCTGCCGAGCACGCGGACGCGCTCCGGAGGCGCCCCCAGGAACCGGGCGCGGTCTGCGGCCTGCTCGGTCTGCATCAGCAGGCCGTCCAGTTGGCCCAGGGCCCACCGGTAGAGCCAGCGCGCCCGCCTGGCGCCGCGGAACCCCTTGTCCGCGAACTGGCCGTTCACCAGGGCGGCGCGCACGCCGAGGGCGCGGGAGAACCAGAGCCAGTTGGGCCAGATCTCGGTTTCCACTGCGGCAACGGCGGTGGGGTGCACGTTCCGGAGGGCGATGGCCACGCAGGGCAGGAAGTCGAACGGGAAGTAGAACCAGGCGCGAGCGTGCGGCAGGAGCCGCTCGGCCTGCTGCCGGCCCGCGGGCGTGGTGGAGGAGATGCAGACCTCCACCTCGGGCGCGATCTCACGGAGGCGGCGCGCGATGGCCGCCGCGGCCACCACCTCCCCGGCGGAGACGGCGTGAAGCCAGACCCGGCCGGCGGCGGGGGGTGGCCCCAGCTTGGGCGCGAAGCCTAACCGCTGGTGGAACCCTTCCCGGGACTTGCCCTTAATGAGGAGCCGGTGCGCCAGGTACAGCGCCAGCAGCGGGCTGGCGAGGAGCAGCAGCAGGTTGTAGGCGATCGCCATCAACGGTGCGTCACTCGAAGGGGGTCCGTTCCGGGAGATCGTCCGCGCGGAACTGGGTGCGGTACAGGTTGGAGTAGATCCCGCCCTGCGCCAGCAGCTCCGCGTGCGGCGCCGGCCCTTCCACCACGTGGCCGTCCTTGATCACCAGGATCTTGTCCGCGTTCCGGATGGTCGAGAGGCGGTGCGCGATGACGAGCGTGGTGCGGTGCTTCATCAGCCGCTCCAGCGCTTCCTGCACCAGCGACTCGGACTGCGTGTCCAGGGAGGAGGTCGCCTCGTCCAGGATGAGGATGCGCGGGTTCCGGAGCACGGCGCGCGCGATGGCGATCCGCTGGCGCTGGCCGCCGGAGAGGCGCGTGCCGCGCTCGCCGATCACCGTGTCCAGGCCCTGCGGCAGCTTCTCGATGAACTCCCAGGCGTTGCCCATCTTCGCGGCGGCGATGATCTCTTCTTCCGGCGCGCCGAGCTTGCCGTAGGCGATGTTGTCCCGCAGCGTGCCGGCAAAGAGCACGGTGTCCTGCGGCACGATGCCGATCTGGGCGCGGAGCGAGGCGAGCTCGCAGTCCCGCACGTCCACGCCGTCCACGCGGACCGCACCTTGCGAGACGTCGTAGAACCGGGGCACGAGGGCGGCGATGGTGGTCTTACCGGATCCGGTGGGGCCCACGAGCGCCACCACTTCGCCGGGCTCCATCACCACGGAGATGCCGGCCAGCACCGGGATGCCGTGGCTGTAGGCGAAGCCGACGTTGTCCAGCTCGATCCGGCCTTCCACGCGCCCGAACCGGATCGCCTCGGGTTTGTCG
Organism: Armatimonadota bacterium; assembly: GCA_020696885.1. Next base: position 6,319 of record JAJFMS010000169.1, read on the forward strand.
ACCAGGTCGTTCTTCACGTCCAGCAGGGTGAAGACGCGGTCCGCGGCCTTGCCGGCGGCGGCGAGGTTGACGCTGATGTTGCCGAAGTTGCGGGCCGCGTTGGCTACCTGCTGGAGCACGATGACAAACGCCGCAAGCAATTCGATCGGATACCTGGTGGGAGCCTGGATGTGCTGCTTGCCGCCGACCCACAGGACCAGCACGATGGCGACGATACCGAGGTACTCCACCATCGGGCCCATCGCCAGCCGGGTGCGGTAGGTGCGGAGCACGGCGCGGAAGACGTTGGTGCTGATGGTGCGGAAGCGATCGGTCTCGTAGTTTTCGTTCCCGAACGACTTCACCACGCGCACGCCGGCAAGCGTCTCCTCCGCATGCTCCGTGATCAGCGAGAGGTTGTGCTGCAGCCGCCCGGTATAAGAGCGCATCTTGCCGGTAGCGCGCACGATGACGAAGGCGATCGGGGGGAGCGAGATGCAGGAGATCAGGGCCAGCGGCCAGTTGATGACGAACATCGCGATGATGCCGCCCACCAGGATCACCGGGGCGTTGATGGAGTCCTGGAGCGCCGAGAGGACGGAGTTCACCGCCGTCACGTCGTGGCTTAGCGACGACATGAGCTGCCCGGTCTTGCGGTGATCGAAGAAGGAGATCGGAAGCTGCTGGAGGTGCCCGTAGACCTCGTTGCGGAGCCGGAACGAGAGGCGCTGCGCCACGTATTGCCAGGTGTAGTCCTTCCCGAA
>JAJFMS010001177.1:0-1863 GCA_020696885.1 Armatimonadota bacterium
GGCGATGGCGCCCCGCCGGAGCTCGATGTCCACCGTCTGCCCATCTCGCTTCTGGAGTTCGGGCTTGTAGTCAAAGGTGTCCATGGAGGGCGGGCCGCCATACATGAACAGGAAGATCACGTGCTTCGCCCTGGGCAGGAAGTGCGCCGGCTTCAGCGCCAGAGGACCCGCGTAGGCTTCCGGCTGCTGGAGAGTTGCCGCCACCGCCGGCTTCCCGAAGAAGCCGTCCCCGTCCAGCAGCGACGTCAGCGCCAGCCCGGCGAACCCGCCGCCCATCTCCCACAAAAACTCCCGGCGCGTACCGGTGCAGCGGTGCTTTCTATCCATAGCAGGGCTCCATCTCGTGGGTTAACCGCAGAGACGCAGAGGACGCGGAGAGGGGAACAGAAGAGTCTTAGCCGCAGATGAACGCGGATGAACGCAGATGGGAAACACGAGAGTGCCTGAAGGATCACCTCGAAGATTCACATGGGTGAATCTCATCAAAGCGAAGCAGTCGTTATCAACTCTCCGGCTCCCCTCATCTGCGTCCATCTGCGTTCATCTGCGGCTCAAAAATGTCCCCTCTCTGCGGCCGTCTGCGTTCTCTGCGTCTCTGCGGTTAACTACGATCACGATCTAGTCAACGTAAATGAACTCGTTCAGGTTGAGCACCAGCTTGCAGAAGGCGGTGAGCGCCTTGCGCTCCGCTTCGGCGGCGGGTATCTGCTCCGCGCCGGCCTGGCGCTGGCGGTCCAGGTAGGCGCGGGAGACGGCGAGCTCCCGTTCGGTGGGGCGGCGCGCTACGGCGAGGCGGAACGCTCGCTCGATCCGCGCTATGGGCTCACCCGGTGCTTCCTTCAGCAGCCGGTCCGCAAACGCTCCGGCCTGCTCGTCCATGAACGCGCTGTTCAGCAAGATGAGCGCCTGGGGGGCGATGGTGGTTACGGCGCGGACGCCCACCGGGCTGTCCGGCGTGGTGGCGTCGAACGACTCCAGGAACGGCACGCCCAGGGTACGCTTGCTGAAGATGTAGACGCTCCGACGGCTCCGCTCCGGCTCGGGGGAGTTGCCCCAGCCGGCGCCCGGGCGAGACTGGGTGGAGAGCACTTCCGGCGGCAGCAGCGGATAGATGCCCTGTCCGCCCATCTTCAGGTTCAGCTTGCCGCTGGTGGAAAGGATCGTATCCCGGATCGCTTCCGCTTCCAGGCGCCGGAGGTTCTGGCGCCAGAGCAGCGTATTGGCCGGGTCCACCGTCACCGCCTTCGAGTTCGCCACCCGGGACGACTGCCGGTAGGTGCTGGAAGTCATCACCAACCGGATCATCGCCTTGACGGACCAGGGTCTTCCGGGGGACATGGGGAAACGGGGGACTGAGGAAATGTCCGTCCCGGAGCCATTTCCCCGTTTCCCCATGTCCTCATCTCCCACGCCGGAGGCGCCCCGTTTCCCCGTTTCCCCGTTTCCCCCAGCGAAGCTGTACGCCAGCCAGTCCAGCAGCTCCGGATGGGTGGGCGAGGTCCCGGTGCGGCCGAAGTCGTTCGGCGTGGCAACGAGGCCCCGGCCGAAGAGATGCTGCCAGATCCGGTTGACCATCACCCGGGAGGTGAGCGGATGTTCCGGCGCGGCGATCCAATCCGCGAGCACCCGTCGCCGGCCGCTGGTGGCCGCAGGCGCCGAGAGCTCCGGCAGCCGCGGGGTGGCGGCCTGGTCTGACGTGCAGAGCGCCCGGACGAAGTGCGGCTCCACCTGGTCGCCCGGAGTTGCGGCGTTACCACGGACGAGGATCTGGACCTCCGGCGCATTCGGCCCGTACTCGCGCACCGCCAGCGCCTTGCTGCCATCCTTCAGCGGCACAAAGATCGTGTCGTCCGCCGCCTTGTC
>JAJFMS010001177.1:1881-3925 GCA_020696885.1 Armatimonadota bacterium
ACCCGAGCATCCCGTAGTAGTCCGCCTGCGGGATCGGATCGAACTTGTGATCGTGGCAGCGGGCGCAGCCGATGGTGAGCCCCATGAATGCCTGCCCGGTGGTAGCCAGCGCGTCGTCCAGGTTGTCGAACTCGGCCTGCTTGAGGTCGTCCGGCTCGTCGTCCCACACCCCGAGGCGGTAGAACCCCGTGGCGATTACCGTGTCGTCGGTCACCGTAGCCAACTCGTCGCCGGCGAGCTGCTCGCGGAGGAACTGGTCGTACGGCTTGTCCTCGTTGAGGCTCTTGATCACGTAGTCGCGGTAGCGCCAGACGTGCGGCTTCTCGTCATCCCGCTCGTAGCCGTTGGTCTGCGCGTAGCGGACCACGTCCAGCCAGTGACGTCCCCACCGCTCCCCGAACTGGGGCATCGCCAGGAGGCGATCGATGAGGCGCTCATACGCGCCATTGGGTGTTGGGTGTTGGGCGCTCGGTGTTGAGGATTGGGTCGGAGCCGAGGGTTCCTGGGCGCACTCGCGGACGAAGGCGTCTACTTCCTCAGGGGAAGGGGGGAGGCCGAGGAGGTCGAAGTAAGCGCGTCGGATGAGGGTGCGGGGGTCAGCCGGCGGGTTGGGCTGGAGGCCCCGGGCCTCAAGCTTTGCCAGGACGAAGCGGTCGATCGGGTTGCTGGCCCACGCCGAGTTCTTAACAGCCGGCACCGGCCGGGGCTTGACAGGAAGGAACGACCAGTGGGCTCCCTGGGGCGTGGACAGCCCGGCGCCCTTCCCCGCGCCCTTTGTGTATTCGGGCCACGGGGCGCCCATCCGGATCCAGGCGGCCACGTCGGCAAGCTGTTCGGAGTTCAGCTTGCCCTGCGGCGGCATCTTGACCGGGCCTTCGTGGCGGACCGCCCGCAGCAGCAGGCTCTTCTCCGGGCTTCCCGGCACGAGCACCAGCCCGGAGTCCCCGCCCTTGCGGAGGGCGGCGGCCTGGTCCAGGCGGAGGCCGCCCTTCTGGAGCTTGTCGCCGTGGCAGCCGAAGCACTGCTGGGCAAAGAGCGGCCGGATTTTCGCCTCGAAGAACTTCGCACCTTCGCCCTGGGCTCCCGGCTTCGCCGCCGGCGGAGCCGCGGGTGCCGCTTCCCGAGCCGAGGCCAGCACGCTGCCCAGGCTCACCGCCAGGCCGATACTCGTTCCCAGAACCCAACGCATCCGGACTGCTCTCCTCTGGTGGAGCGACGAGGCGAACGCCTCGGGCCCCCCACTACCTTCGTTGACACGGTGGCTCTCGCCGGGTTTCCGACGTTGTGCCGGGCCGGGGTTGGCTCTTCTTTGCGAGTTGTGAGGGCGGCTTCCGTAGCCCGGTGCCAGTTGGCCGCGCCCTAGTTGAGATCCTTGGCAGACCGCTCCCTGGCTCCAACATCAACCGCTCCAAGGCACGCTCGCCGCTCACCGGGCTGCTCGCCGGGTAGCGACCACCAGTTGATAGTGCTGGAACGGAGCGGGAAAGATGCCGGAGCGCACTTCCACCTCGAACCCCCTGGCCTCCAGCACCGGCACGATGGCGGGTAGCAAGAACATCAGGTAGTACATCACGAACGGCGGGCGCAGCAGCGCGTTCCGAAGGTGCATCACCGTGTTGAAAGTCCGCAGCACCACGCCGCGAACGGAGAACAGAGGCGGCGGGTAGCCGGTCACAAACACAAAGCGTCCCCCCGGGCGCAACGCGCGGTGGATCATCCGAAGGAAGGCATCGTGGTCTGCTGGCAGGATGTGCCCCAGCGCACCGAAACAGGTAACCAGGTCGAACTCTTCGTGGAAGTCGAGCGTCAGGACGTCCGCCTCAATCCACTCCGGACGGGGCGCCCCGTGCAGCTCCGCGAACCGCTCCCGCGCCTGCTCCAGCATTCCGGGGCTGAAATCGACCCCCACCAGGCGCCGGCGACAGAGGGGCTGGAGCACCCGCACCGCCGCGCCGGTACCGCAGCAGAGGTCCAACGCGGCATCCCCCGTCCCGATGTCCCGAAGCGCCGCCTCCAGGATGGAGTCCGGGGTGCGAAACGGAGT
>JAJFMS010000170.1 GCA_020696885.1 Armatimonadota bacterium
CACGACCTTCCCGCCGACGTGGAAGCCGCGCTCCAGAGTCGCTTCGAACAAGAGCGCTCCCCGGTCGGGAAAGAGATCCTCGGGCATATCATCCAGAACGCGCAGCTCGCGCGGAGCCGGATGATCCCGATCTGCCAGGACACCGGCTTCACCAGCGTGCTCGTGGAGCTCGGGCAGGATGTCCACGTGAGCGGCGGCGATCTCTACGCGGCGATCCACAGTGGAGTCCGGACCGGATACGCGGAAGGCCTGCTGCGGATGTCCGTGCTGGATCACCCGCTCACCCGGAAGAACACGGACGATAACACCCCCGCCGCCATCCACCTGGACATCGTCCCCGGCGACCAGGTGAAGCTGATGGTGATGCCCAAGGGCGGCGGCTGCGAGAACATGAGCAAGCTCAGCATTCTGAAGCCCAGCCAGGGGAAAGAAGGCGTCAAAGAGTTCGTCACGCAGAGCATCAAGGACGCCGGCCCGAACGCCTGCCCGCCGCTGGTCATCGGCGTGGGAATCGGCGGCACGTTCGACAAGTGCGCCTTCCTCGCCAAGAAGGCGCTGTTCCGCGAGATCGGCAGCCGCAGCTCGGTGCCGGCGAACGCCGAGCTCGAGGAAGAGCTGCTGAAGCTGGCAAACGAGACCGGCCTGGGGCCGGCGGGGATGGGCGGCGATACCACCGCGCTGGCGATCCACATCGAAAGCTTCCCCTGTCACATCACCTCGCTGCCGGTTGCGGTGAACGTGCAGTGCCACGCTGCCCGCCACAAGGAAGCCGTGCTGTAGCCCGTTCCAGCGGATTGGACCCCATGAGTGAACCCATTAGAATCACGACCCCGCTGACGATCGAGGTGGTGGAGAGTCTCCGCGCCGGCGACCGGGTGCTGATCACCGGCGACCTGATCACCGCCCGCGATGCCGCCCACAAGCGCATGGTGGAAGCCCTCCGGCGGGGCGAGGAGCTCCCGGTGAGCCTGGACGGCCAGATCGTCTATTACACCGGCCCCTCCCCGGCCCGCGAAGGCGAGATCATCGGAGCGGCGGGTCCCACTACCGCCATCCGGATGGACGCCTATTCCGAAGAACTGATGCAGCACGGAATGCGCGGCATGATGGGCAAAGGCTATCGTTCCCCTGCGTGCATCGAGGCGATCCAGAAGCACCGGTGCGTGTACTTCGCGGCCGTCGGCGGGCTGGGCGCGCTCCTCTCGCAGCGCATCAAGGCCGTCGAGATCCTCGCGTATGAGGACCTCGGCACCGAGGCGATCCGCCGGATGCGTGTGGAAGACTTCCCGGTGGTGGTGGCCGTGGACGTCTACGGCCGTGACTTTTACCGCGAAGCTCCGGGAGCGTGGCGCGAACAGGTGGCGGCCGGGCTGTAGCGCGGCATGGTGCCCGGCGGCGGCAGTATGGAAGAGACCCCAGCGTTGCCCGGGCTCCCGGACCTCCTGGCGGAAGGCCTGGAGGTGCTGTTCGTGGGCATCAACCCCAGCCTCAAGTCCGCGCTCGTGGGCCACTACTATGCCGGGCCCGGCAACCTGTTCTGGCGCTGCCTGCACGAGAGTGGTCTGATCCCGGAGCGCCTCGCCCCGAGCGAGGACCGCCGCCTGCTGGAGTTCCGGATCGGGATTACGGACTGTGTCGCCCGGCCCTCCCGCTCTGCCGCGGAAGTCAGTGCCCACGAGTTCCGCTCCGCCCGCCCGGCCCTGATCCGGAAGCTCGAAGTGTACCGGCCGCGGATCGTCTGTTTCAATGGGCTGATGGGCTACCGCGGCACCTTCGACCCTCAAGCGCAGTTGGGCCTTCAGCCGGAGGCGCTCGCCGGAGCGGTCGTGTTCGTGGTGCCGTCTACCAGCGCGGCAAACGCCGGGTTCACCCGCGAGGAGCGCGTGGAGTGGTTCCGGAAACTGCGCGCGCTGCGAGACGAGCTGCGCGCGCCGGCAGCGAACCGGTGAATCGGCCCGCAGCGCGCCATTCGGTTGGGATACGGGCGATATACTCTAGATGTGGTGTGGTACCGGGAGAGGATAACGGAATGTCGCAGGCGGTCGTGGCAGCCAACCCCGCGGATCTGATCCGTCCGGAGTTGGAAGAGGTGGAGAGGGTCCTGGCGGACGCCTCCCGGTCCGAGATCGAAGTACTCCAGGAAGCCGCGCGCCACATCCTCAGCGCCGGGGGCAAGCGAGTGCGACCCCAGTTGGCGCTGCTGGCCGCGCGCGCGCTGGGCGGCTCCCTGAAGCGCACGGTGCCGCTGGCGGCGGCCTGCGAGCTGGTGCACACCGCAACCCTGGTGCACGACGACATCGTGGACGAGAGCGACAGCCGCCGCGGGCGGATGGCGGTGCAGTTCTACTTCGGGAACTCGGCGTCCGTGCTGATGGGCGACTACCTGGTGGTGCGCTCCTTCGGCCTGGTGGTCAACGATCCGGAGCGCCAGTTGTGGCAGATCCTGGTGGACACCATCGCCCGGATGTGCGAGGGCGAGGTGCTGCAGATCTGCGTGAAAGGCGACACCGGGATCGAGGTGGACGTCTACGAGACGATCATCGAGTGCAAGACCGCCCTGCTGATCTCCACCTGCACCCGCTTCGGCGCTCTGGTCGCCGGCGCGCCGCCGGAGATCGAGCAGGCGCTCACGGACTTCGGCTACAACATCGGCATGGCGTTCCAGATCCAGGACGACATCCTGGACTTCCTGGGCGACGAGCAGACGCTGGGCAAGCCGGTGGGCGGCGACCTCCGCGAGGGCAAGGTGACGCTGCCGGTGATCTACGCGCTGCAGGAAGCGCACCCGGAAGACCGCGCGGAGCTGCTGCGGATTTACGACAAGGCCTCCCCGCTCAGCGCGGACGAGGTGCGACGCGCCACGGAGATCATCGAGATTGCCGGCGGGTTCCGCCGGGCTCGCGAGCATGCGTGGGAGTACGTGCGCCGCTCCAAGCGCAGCCTGGACCTGGTGCCCGAGAGCGAATCCCGCGACGCGCTCCAGGTGCTGGCGGACCACATCGTCGATCGCTGGAACTGATGGCGGATTCCCTCTCACACATCGACGCCGAGGGCCGGGCGCAGATGGTGGACGTCTCCGGGAAGCCGGACACCCGCCGCGTGGCCGTGGCCGAGGGCTGGGTCCGGATGGCGCCGGAGACGGTGGCACTGATCCGCGCGAACGGCTTCACCAAGGGCGACGTGCTGACGGTAGCCAAGGTAGCCGGGATTCTGGCGGCCAAGCAAACCAGCTCGCTGATTCCGATGTGCCATCCGCTCTTGCTGATGGACGTGCGCGTGGATCTGGAGCTGGAGACGGACCGCGTGGCGATCCGCGCCGCCGTGACCACGTTCGGAAAGACCGGCGCGGAGATGGAAGCGCTCACCGCGGTTTCCACTGCGGCCCTCACGATCTATGATATGTGTAAGGCCGCGGATAAAGGAATGATCCTCGAGGGGATCCGCCTTCTCAAAAAGGAAGGCGGGAAATCTGACTGGAGCGCCGCGCCGTCCGGAGATTGAACGCGTGCCGAAGGAGAACGAGGTACCGCTGCCCGCCCTGGAGCGGCTTTCCACCTACATCCGCTGCCTGATGCAGCTCGAGCGGGATGGGGTGGAGTCCATCTCTTCGCAGGACATGGAACGGTTCAGCGGAGTCTCGGCGGCGCAGTTCCGAAAGGACCTCTCCTACTTCGGGGAGTTCGGGAAGCGCGGCATCGGCTACAACGTCCGCGACCTCCGCGAGCGCATCGCCCACCTCCTCCGGATCGACCAGGAGCAGAACGTGCTGCTCATCGGCGCCGGCAACCTCGGCTCCGCCCTCATCGCCTACCCCGGCTGGCGCTCCTACCGCTTCAAGATCGCCGCGGTCTTCGACCGGGACCCGAGCAAGATCGGCACCACGATCCGCCGCCTCACCGTCCGCGACTTCAACGACGTGGTGGAGGTGAACCAGACCGTCGGCGCCCGGATTGGAATCCTCGCTATCCCCGCGTGGGAGGCGCAGGAAGTGGCCGAGAAGCTGATGGAAGCCGGTGTCACCGGCCTCATCAACTTCGCGCCGCTCAAGATCCAGGCCCCGCCGCATGTGGTGGTCCGCGAGGTCTGCTTCATCTGTGAGCTGGCCATCCTCTCCCACCTGGTGAACACACCGGGGGCCTCCGAGGCGGATGCCATCGCAGCCCTCGCGTTTCCCGCGCCGAACGGCCAGGCCTGAGGAGGTGGCGTGGTGGAGTGGTGGAATACTGCTGCCGGCCATTGCTCGAACGACACACCGTGTAGCCGTCGGCAGGATAAGCGGTTTGAACTGCGCGAAGCTCGCGGCATGACTGAGCTGCGGCATCGCACCCCTGCTGCCGGAATGCTTTTGCTCCCAACCGGAGGTTCGTCGATGCTGCGTGAATTCGTGCCTGGATTGCTGTGGACCTCTGAGATGCCGTTTGGGCGTTTCGGGTTCGACGTTGGCGCCCGCACCACGGTGATCCGGCTCGCGGACGGCGACCTGGTGATCCACTCCCCCATCGCCCTGACGCCGGAGCTGCGCGCCGCCGTGGATCGCGTGGGCCCCGTGCGGCACCTCATCGCCCCCAGCAGCATGCACTACCAGCACCTGGCCGAATGGGCGGATGCCTATCCGGAAGCGCGTATCTACGCGGTGCCCGGCCTGATGGAGAAAGCGCGGGCCCTGGGAGATGCCGAGGCCCTCAGCGAGACGCCTCCCGCGGCGTGGACCGCTGAGATGGAGCAGACCCTGGTGCGCGGCAGCGCGATCTACGACGAAGCGGTATTCTGTCATCACCCCAGCCGCACGCTGATCGTCACCGATCTCTGCTTCAATATCCCCGAGACCAGCAACGCCTCTACCCGGTTCGGGGCAAAGGCGCTGGGGGTGCTGGGCGGGCTCTCCAGCTCCCGGAGCTTCCCGGTGACGATCCGAGACCGCAATGCCGCCCGCGCCACGATCGAACGGATCCTGGAATGGGAGTTCGAGCGGGTCATCCTTTCCCACGGGGAGCCGGAGGAGCGGAACGGCAAGGCGGAGTTCCGGAGAGCCTATTCCTGGCTGCTGCGCCCCCGGTGATTCGCAGCAAGTCGTCCGGGTACTGCGCCGGTACTCGCGGCTACTGGCACCGGCCCGCTGGATCGCGGGACTCCTCGCAATCAGGCGAATGCGGCGACGAAAGACCGGGAGGAGCGTCTTTCCAGCCGGCAGCCGTAACCGTCACCCCCTCCGAATCGGCACCGTACCTGGCCAACGTTGCGTATTATTAAGTAGCGGGCTCGCGGCGAAGCCGTGCCTGCCCTGTTCTAAGTGGGGGCGAAAGGAAGTCCGCGGCCTCACCCTGAATATGATTGTCAGAGATCCCGCGCGACGGGCGCACCCTGCGGAAGGACGAGTGTGCGGCGACCAGCCGACCTCCAGTCGCCTCCTGCTTCCGAACCGGCGCGAATCGTTAGGTTAGGAGGACCCAATCATGAAAAGCTGCTCGATGTGCAAGGCGGAGCAGGAAAACGTGTCTGTAGTCCCGGTGGCGCCCGCCGGATGGAACGGTTTCAACAACTTCGCCGAGGTGTGTGACACCTGCCAGGCCTCCCGTAAGTTCAAGCAGGCGGCGCGACCCAAGGGCGTCACGATTAAGGCCGCTGCTGCAGCCGCCGCGGCCGCCGCGGCCGCCCTCGAAACCGCCGGCCAGGCCCCCAGCGCCAAGGTGGAAGTGCGACACCGGCGCACCGGGGTGGTCCTGCACACGGTGGAAGGCCGCTCGCTGGACAACGCGTCTCTCAGTGGCGCCGGCCTCTCCGGGGCGGACCTGCAGAACGTTTCCATGCGCACCGCGAACCTGCTGAAGGCCGATCTCCACCTGGCGGACCTCTCCGGCGCGGACCTGCGCGGCGCGGACCTCCGGGGAGCAAACTTCCGCGGCGCGGACCTGCGCGGCACCGACATGCGGGACGCCAAGCTCATCCAGGCCGACCTCGCCAACACGCTGCATGACGTGGACACCCGCTGGCCCAACGGCTACCGCCCGGTAGTCGCCGCGCGCCGGTAATCCTCAGTCCGTCACGTAGCACCACCTCCGACGGCCGGGGCAAGCACCACTTGCCCTGGCCCTAATCCGTTTCCTGTACTCGCTGTGAGTACTTCATCAGCCCTGGGTTGATCGCAACACTCGTAGCCCGGCAGGCCCTAAAGGGACCTGCCTACCCAAACGAACGCCCCTGAAGGGGCCTCCCAGGTTCGGGGGCTAACAGCCGGGCGATGCTCTTCCCATCCTCCATCGTCCAACCTCCCCCGTCCCCTCGCCCCCCAGGGATGGATTCCGCAACCAGACGCCGAACAGACCAGCGGCCGTAGGAGTGCTCGCTGGTGGATCGAGCGGACTTCCGGCCGGAGTGTTCGATGCCGTATTCTCGCCGCAAGTTCCTCTCCCTCTCGCTCGCCGGCTGCGCGACTCTCGTTTCCTCCGCTGCGGACGCCGCGCGCGTAAAGCCGCCGCGCTTCACCGCCTCCAGCCCAGGCGCCCGCGGCAACCACGGAGACCCGGATATCAACGCCCTGGGCACCGTGGCGTGCACCCTCCGCGTGGAGGATCCGCCCGCCGCCTCCATCGACCGCGCCATCCGGCGCCCGTCCGGGGCCGGCGTGGAGGTTCTCGGTCCGCTCGGCTCCCGCGTGGAGACCTACACACGCGCGCTCAACCTCTCCGGCACGGTGGTGGGCTTCGCGCAGAATCTCAATACCAACTCCGGGTCGGCCTTTCTCTGGCACCCCAACGGTACGCTGACGACCCTGACCGACTTCTACCCGCTGGATATCAACGATGCCGGCGTCTGCGTAGGCGGCGGCGCCATCGACTTTGGCCGCCCCACTCGCGCCACGATCCGGTCCGCCGCCGGCTCACTGACCGATCTCGGCACGCCGATCGGCCTGGAGAGCTCCGCGCGGGCAATCAACAACTCGGGGATGGTCTGCGGCTCCATGTATGCCTCCGGTCACCCCGAGAGCGACACGGCGTTCCGGTGGGCCGCCGGTTCCGGGCTGCTCCCGCTGCCGGTGGTGTCGGAGGCGATCGGCGCCTC
>JAJFMS010000171.1 GCA_020696885.1 Armatimonadota bacterium
TTGCTCAGCCGGAGCGAGCCGTCCGGCTCGAGCTGGGATCGCCAGCCGTCTACTGGTGAGCTTCCCGGCATCCCGTCGCCTGGGTGTGTCATTTGGTCTCCCGCTGGCCGCGGCCGGCCTGTGTCTCGTCTGTTTGTTGTACACCTCAGTGAACGCCGGGTTAGCAGCCAACGGTACCATCGCTGATCCATGGAGGAGCGGGAAGAAGCTTAACATTTCCGGAAAGTGACCCGGACAGCATAGGACCCCTCCGCGTGGTAGTTGCCGGCATTGCGCCCCGAGCCGGCTGCCGTGATCGAACACCGCATAAGGCTGCCAACGGAGAGACGGCTGTAGGCAGCGCCCTGGCGCCGCGTTCCGTCACGGCCAGCCGTGCTCGGGAGCGGGGATTCGCCGTTAAGGTAGGCAGACATTGTGATCGAACGCCGCACGAGGCGGATGCCTACGGTTTGCTAGCAAGGCGATCGAGGGTGCACGTGGCCATTGAGACCCCAGGCGGCCATCTGGAGGGAGAAGACTGTAGCCAGCGCCCTGGTGGCGCGTTCGGTGACGGCCACCGGTTTTCGGGAGCGGGGATTCGCCGTTAAGGTAGGCAGTCGCCGTGATCGAACGCCGCACGAGGCGGCTGGCTACGGCTCGTTAGCCATCCGGCCCGCTGGTCGTCGGTGAGCAACAAAAACGGGGAGCGAAGACAGATCACCCATCTTCGCTCCCCTCTCTTCGCTGTTCGACCGAGCCGGTGCTATCCGGCCTTCTTGTCGCCGGCGCGCTTCTCAAACTCCGGCTTGCCGCCGAACTTCCGGGTGGCCGGCTTGCTTACGGACACGCTGGGGCGCTTGTTCTTGACCTTCGGCCGGAACGGACCGGAGTCTGGGGTCGAGTTGGGGGCCGGTGCAGCTCCGCCGGCGGGAGCGCTCTCGGGCATGAAGTGCTCCGCTCCGGGAGGGGCCTTCTCCACCCGCACGCGCCGGCCACGAATCTTCGTTCGCAGCAGCGCGCGCACCACTCGGTCCGCGGCGTCCGCAGGGACTTCCACGAACGCGCAGTGATCCAGGATGTCGATGGTGCCGATGCTGTGACCCGGGATGCCGGCCTCGTTGGCAATGGCGCCTACCAGGTCCGTAGGGCGCAGGCCTTCCTGGCGACCGACCGTGACGAACAGCCGGACCATGCCGGGCTCGGCGCGGGTGCCGTCGTCTTCCATCGGGCGGGCGCTGATTTCGCGCTTCTCCTGGCCCCACAGCAGCTTCAGCGCGGCTGCTGCGACTTCCGAAGCCTCGAACTCCTCCGACAGCTCCTCGACCGTCTGCAGGAAGTCATCGAACTCGCCCTCCTGCAACACGCCGACGACCTTCTCCTTGAACATCTCGCGGCGTCGCACCGCGATGTCCGCCGAGGTGGGGAGCTTGACCGGGGTGATGCGGGAGCCGGTGGCTCGCTCGATCACCTTGAGCTGGCGCCGCTCACGGGGGCTGATCAGGGTGATCGCGTCCCCTTCGCGCCCGGCGCGCCCGGTGCGCCCGATGCGGTGCGTGTAGGACTCCACGTCCCACGGGATGTCGTAGTTGATGACGTGGGTCACCGTCTCGATGTCCAGACCGCGCGCGGCGACGTCGGTGGCTACCAGCAGGTCCACCTGGCCCGCCCGGAACCGCCGCATCACGCGGTCTCGCTCCGGCTGGGACATATCCCCGTGCAGGCTTTCCGCCAGGTAGCCCCGGCCGCGGAGGTGCTCGGAGACCTCATCGGACTCCCGCCGCGTGCGGCAGAAGATGATGGTCGGTCCCGGCGTCTCCATGTCCAGGATGCGGGCCAGTGCGTCGATCTTGTGGGACGGCAGCACCTCGTAGTAACACTGCCGGATCTGCGGGATCGTGTGGCGCTCCGAGGCGATCTTCACCTGCTGGGGATTGCTGAGGTACTTCTGCGACAGCCGCGCGATCGGAGGCGGGATGGTCGCGGAGAACAGCGCCGTCTGCCGCTGTGCCGGAAGCTCGTCGAGGATCAGCTCGATGTCCTCGATGAAGCCCATCGCCAGCATCTCGTCCGCCTCGTCCAGGATCACCGTGCGGATCGAGGAGAGGTCGAGCGTCTTGCGGCGGAGGTGGTCCAGCAATCGGCCGGGGGTGCCGACCACGATCTGGGGACCGGACCGCAGGGCGCGGAGCTGCCGGTCGATCGGCTGGCCGCCGTAGACCGGCACCACGCGGAAGCCGCGGCCACGGCCCAGGCCGTAGATCGCTTCGGAAACCTGAACTGCCAGCTCCCGGGTGGGGCAGAGGATCAGTGCCTGGGGCACCGCTCGATCCGCGTCTAGCAGGTCGATCAGCGGCAGCGCGAAGGCTGCCGTCTTGCCGGTGCCGGTCTGGGCCTGGCCCACCATGTCCGCGCCGGACAGCAGCACCGGGATGGCCTTCGCCTGGATCGGGGTCGGGCGCTCGTAGCCGGCCTGCTCCACACTCCGCAGAGTTTCGGGGGAGAGGCCCAGGTCGGAAAATAACGGGGTCGTGTCGATCGGTGTATCGCTCATCGCTTTTCAGCTCCTAACGCACGTCTCTTCCCGCCCGTGCTCGCAAATCAATCCAAATCATTTTCCCGTACGTGGGAAGGCCCGTGCGGCAAGCGCCTCACGGGCCGTTCCGGTTCGGGATCTAGCAGCCGGGGCCGGCAGCCGGGGTTACCAGCGTCGGCCGCCACCGCCGCCGCCACCACCGCGGTTGCCGCCGAAGCCGCCGCGACCGCCGCCGCCGTAGCTGCGACCGCTGCTGTTGCCCCAGTGGCTCACTTCCGGCCGGGGCTTCGCCTCGGCCACGGCGATGTTGCGGCCGTGAAGCTCCTTACCGTCCATCCCGCTGATCGCGTCTTCCACCTTCTCCGAAGGGATGTCCACAAAGCCGAAACCCTTCGGCTTGCCGGAGTCAGTGGTGGGGATGGTGGCGCCGCTAGAGCCGTACGGCGCAAAAGTCTCCTGCAGTTCCGCCTCAGAAACGTCGAACGACAGGTTCCCGACGAATAGCCGCTTGCTCACTCTAAGTCCTCCTACCGGTCCGCCACCGCAGCCCGGTCGTCATGGCGGCCGCCAAACCCCGGCCGCGTGGGGTCAGAAAGTCCGTGGAGCGTCCGGCAACAAAAAAGCCCTAGTCCGCGGCAAATGCGCTGCCGGACAGGGCCGAAAGCTTGCGAGACTGAAAGACGTTACGAACACGATCTGATCTTACCGGCCCTACTTTAGCACACGAGGAGGCTTCCCGGCAAACGGGGGGGCTAAACGCGTGCGCTCCTACCCTGGTGGGACCCAAACTCCTCCCTCCTCCACCCTAAGGGTGATGCCGGATCGGAGGTGGGTGCAGCATAACAGCACTGTAAGACCAGGGACCCGTGTGATCGTTATTACCCACAAGAGATCCGTCGACGTCATCGTACTGCGCGTGGCGGGCAACTCACTCGAAGGCGCCGACCTATCGGACGCCCAGCTTCGCGGGGCCAGCATGGCGGGCATGTCCTGCGCGCGCATCAACCTGAAAGATGCCCTGCTGGCGGAAGCGGACCTCACCGGCGCGGACCTGCGCGAGGCCAACCTGCAGACGGCCGTCCTCGCGGATGCGAGCCTGCGCGGGCCGACCTGGGGCAGGCGAACCTGATGGCCGCAGCACTGAATGGCGCCGACCTCACCAGCGCCAACCTGCGCGGCGCGAACCTGTGCCTGGCGACGCTCTCCATGGCACGGCTCAACGCGGTGGACCTCCACGGCGCTCGCTACGACGCCTCCACTCGGTGGCCCGATGGTTTCGATCCCGCCGCGCACGGCGCCGTATTGGTGCGTTGACGGAGCCGTGCCCCGACGCCGCGCTCGCGCGTCAGTCCGCGGCGGGGCATTCCCGAAACAGGGTTTCCAGGTAGGCCTCTCGGAGCGCTTGCCCCCAGGGGCCCGGCACACCGCCGCCGATGGACGTGTCCTCCAGTGAGGTGGCTGCCATCACGCCGTAACCGCTGTTCGTCACCAACACCTCCGACGCCTCGGGCAGCCGCGCCACCGGCAGCGGCGCTTCCCGGCATGGCAGCCCCAACTCGCGGGCCAGCTCCAGCACCAGCGCGCGGGTGATCCCGGGAAGACAGCCGCTGTCCAGCGGAGGCGTGGTGAGGACGCCGTCCAGGATCGCGAGCAGGTTGCTGATGCCGGTTTCGACCGCGTTCCCCGCGAACACGAGCACCGCATCGTCCCCGCCGCGCGCTCGGGCGCTTATCCGCGCCATCTGGTACGGGAGGTAGCAAAGCGACTTGAGGCCAGGAACGAACAGCCGGGGATGAGCCGGCCCCACGCACAGCCGCACGCCGCGCGCGAAGGCGGCGGCATCGGGAAGGCGGGATGGGCGGGCGGTAATGAACCAGCCGGCCGTCGGGCATACCGCGGGGTCTGGAATCGGACTGCCCACCCCGCGGGTGACCGTAAGCCGCAGCAGTCCCTCGCCGAGGGCGTTTGCAGCGGCGGTCTCGTGCAGCCCTCGCTCCAGCTCCGGTAAGGACACGGGGAGTTGGAGGTCCAGCACCGCGGCGCTCTCTCGGAGCCGCTCCAGGTGCGCCGCCGCGCGGAAGCAGGCGCCGTTTGTCACCCGCACGGTCTCGAACAGCCCGTCCCCGTAGAGGAGCCCGTGATCCAGAACGCTGATTGAGGCCCGCTCGCCGGAGACGAGGCTGCCGTTCAGGTGAACGTACGGGCAAGCCAGGGCGGGGGAGGTGGCCATAGTGCGGAGATCCGGTGCGCCGAGGTCCGGTTCTCCGTGGCCTCGGGTGGATAAAACAGCTAGACGCCGGCCGGTCGACGTGGTCCGCCGGCTCCGACCGTCCCGGCATGTGCGGGGATGTCCAGGTTCTTAATTGTATAAGGAGAGTCCTACGGCCATGAGTGATACGCTGACCGCCTTGAAGAGCCGGCTCGCAGACGTCCATAACCTCCAGATGGCGTCCGCCGTGCTGGACTGGGATCAGCAGACCAACATGCCGCCGGGCGGTGTGGGGGCGCGCGCCGAGCAGAAGGCGACGCTGAGCAAGCTCGCCCACCAGTTCCTGACCGATGAGCAGACCGGCACGCTCCTCTCCCGGGCAGAAGCCGAGCATCAGGGCCTGCCGGAAGCCGACAACGACGCCGCGCTGCTGCGGATGGCCCGCCGCGACTACGACAAGGCCACCCGGATCCCCACGGCGCTGGTGGAGGAGTTCACCCGGGTGACCTCCCTCGCCCAGGAAGAGTGGGCCAGGGCCCGCGCCGCGGACGACTTCCCCGCGTTCGCGCCGTGGCTGGAGCGGATCGTGGACCTGGAGCGCCGCACCGCCGAGGCGCTGGGCTACACCGACCGCCTCTACGACGCCCTCCTGGATCAGTACGAGCCGGGGATGACGGCCCGCCGCCTGGATGAGATCTTCGCGGAGCTGAAGCGGGAGACGGTGCCGCTGGTGCGCACCATCTTCGCAAACCAGGGCGCCGCGGACGACTCGGTGCTCCACAAAGGCTATGACGAGGACCAGCAGCGTATCTTCGCCGAGTCCGTGCTCAAGGACTGCGGCTTCGACTTCAACCGTGGGCGCCAGGACCGCTCCGTGCACCCGTTCTGCACCCACTTCTCACAGAACGACGTGCGGATCACCACCCGCTACGACCGCAACTTCCTCTCGATGGCGCTGTTCGGCTCGCTCCACGAGATGGGTCACGGCCTCTACGAGCAGGGGACCGCGCCGGAGATCGAGGGCACGCTCCTGGCCAGCGGCGCCTCGCTGGGGCTGCACGAAAGCCAGTCTCGCCTCTGGGAGAACCTGGTGGGTCGCAGCCGCGGCTTCTGGCAGCATTACTTCCCCCGGCTGCAGAGCACATTCCCGGAGCAGTTGGCCGGGGTCTCGCCGGAGGCGTTCTACCGGGCGATCAACCGGTCCGGCCCGTCGCTGATCCGCGTCGAAGCGGATGAGGTGACGTACAACCTGCACATCATCCTGCGTTACGAGATCGAGAACGAGCTGCTCGCAGGCCGCCTCTCCGTGGCGGACGCGCCCGCGGCCTGGAACGCAAAGATGGAGGAGCTGTTCGGGCTGACGCCGCCGGACAACCGCCAGGGTATCCTGCAGGACGTGCACTGGTCGATCGGCATCATGGGGTACTTCCCCACCTACTCGCTCGGCAACATCCTGTCCGTCCAGCTCTACGAAAAGGCGGTAGCGGACGTACCGAGCATCCCCGGCGACATCGAGCGCGGCGAGTTCCAGCCACTGCTGACCTGGCTGCGGGAGACCGTTCACCGCCACGGCCGGAAGTACCTTCCCGAAGACCTCATCCAGCAGGCCACCGGCTCGCCGCTCACCGTGGCGCCGTACGTGCGGTATCTCAAGACGAAGTTTGGGGAGATTTACGGGTAGGTCGGGGAGGCGGCCCCTGGGTAAAGCGGGGACACGGAACCCGGGGGCCGAGAACGAGTAAGAGTAAGAGGAAGAGTAAGATTCTAGGCGTGGACCGGAGCGGGCGAGCTCTCACACTCCCCTGCTGTGGAAATACTGTGCTGGGTGCTCATTCCAACCGGCGTCGCACCCGCCACGCTGGTGCCAGCACCCGGGTGCGGCTTGGCCGAAGGGTTGACGAACCTCGAGGACACCGGCGGTCTGGCGACACGCCGGCTACAGTGAACGCGAGCATCGTTCCGCGGTGAGACTGCTCGTCCCAAGCGGCGTCGAACTCCCGCTATGCGACAGTACTGAGGTTTGCGTCACCGGGGGTGGGCCATCGGCCCTTGATCGCTAAACACCTGAACACCTGAACACCTGAACACCTGAACACGGGGAAGGTCCCCGGCGCTCCGGCGCCCAACCCGTGATGAGGTCATTCGAATCGATCGGGAGGTGGGTGGTGAACGTTGGGATCATCGGTGCCGGAGGGATTGCGCAGAAGCTGCACCTGCCGCAGATCGCGCAACTTTCGGACCTGCGGGTGACGCACGTCTGCGGGCGTAAGGAGAGCCGCCTCCGTACCCTTG
>JAJFMS010000172.1 GCA_020696885.1 Armatimonadota bacterium
CGTCCCCGTAGCCTGGGGGGCAAGAGGTATTGGGTATTGGGTCCGCTCCCCAACACCCAACACCCGCCCTTACCCCCACACCGGCCGGGGCGGCTGTGCCTTCCGGATCTCCACGCACTTCAGGATGCGCCGGTTCCAGGCCGGGCGCTCGTCCGGTGGGAAGTCCGGCACGTGGAACACCGGCATGGGTGCCTCCCGCCGGTAGCCGGAGCCGGCCTTGCGAACCCCCACCGGGTGCACGCGCAGTACGTCCGGGGTTACCTCGATGCGAACGTAGTGGTAGAGCGGCCCACCGGCGCCGTCCGAGGCGCGCGGGCCGTTGCCCGCAGCCACGCACTCCGTGGCGCCTCCCTCGCGGAGGGAGTGGTACAGGTTCTGGAACCGCCGGAACTTGCGCGGTTCCAGGATGGAGGCCCACAGCCAGCGCTGGCCGCCGCCGCCGGTGACGATGAGCCCGGTGTGCGGAAGCTGCGTGGACCGAAACCACTCGAAGGCGTGCGCGTGGCCCGCCAGCACCAGGTGCACCTTGTCCCGGAGCAGCGGGATCAGGTTCTCCCGCATGCCCAGCACGTCCGGGTTCTCGCTGTGATCCCCGATGCTGGTGTACAGCGGCTGGTGCAGGAAGACGATGCGCCAGCCGTCCGGGTTGTCCCGCACCGACTCCTCGATGCTGGCCCGCAGCCACTCGAGCTGGGCGGTGTCGTAGTCTTCGGGCTGGCGACCCATCCGGCGATGCTCCACCGCCAGGTGGCGCTGCACGTCCAGCGCGGCGGTGGTCAGCTTCTGGATCCGCGCGCACAACTCCGCGGGAGGCGGCCCGGCGCTCACGGCGCACCAGCCGCGGCTGCCCTGAAGCAGCGCCTCGCGCGCCTCCGTCAGCGACTCCCGCTCGGGTCCGTCCGGCAGCTCGGCAAAGCAGTATTCCAGCTTCTCCAACAGCCGGCAGATGTCGTCCCCCACGTCTGCCAGGCGCTCCACTGCGTCCGCGGACTTCCCGCGGCTGGCAAGGCCGGTCGCCGCCGCAGACCATTGCCGGTGCATCTCTTCCGCCAGGCCCAGGACCTCACCCGCATCCGTGTTCGGCATGTCGATCGCCCGCAGCGCGGCCGCGAGCCCGGCGAGGGCATCCTCCACCTTCCCGGCAGCCATCTGTAGCGAGTCCAGGTGCGTTACATCCGCCACCACCCGCTTTCGCTCCTGCTCCAGCCAGGCTTCCAGCGCCTTCTTGTCCCGGTCGATCTGCCGAGTGAGCGCCGCGGCCCGCTTCTCCAGCTCCTTCACGCAGTGCGCCGCGTTCTCTCGCTCGGCGGCCAGGTCGGCGGAGGGCGGCGGCGACTCCAGGGTGTTGGAGTCCAGGGCGAAGAAGTCCACCTTCCCCACGCGGAACCGGTAATAGCGGTTCGGCACCCGGGTCCGCTCCCCGAGCACGTACTCGGCGCTGCCGTTGCTGTCCTTCCCATCCACGAACGCGTGCATGTAGGCAGCGCCCTGGTCCGAGCCGCCTTCCGGCACCTGCATCGAGAACAGCTCCCGCGCCACGGCGGCGATGCCCCGGCCCACGAACGGCAGCCGGGACAGCCAGGCGCCCCAGCCGGAGAAGTCGTAGTAGTCGTGGTTGCCGGGGACCGGGAGGAACGGGAGGCGGAAGGTAAAGCTGTCGACCGTGCTCTCCGGCGTCAGGAAGTCCGCGTAGGGGCGGCGGAAGTTCCGGTCGTACAACCGCCGCTCGCCGGTCATGTAGACCACGTCGCCCATGTGGAGCACGAAGCGGCCGGCGCCAGCCTTTCCGGGCAGCGCCGCGTCTTCCGCCATCAGCGCCCCCACCGCGTCCTGCGGCGAGACCTGGCTCCGCGAGCCGGCCGAGTCGCCGGTGTCCCCCAGCGCGAGGAACTCGAAGCGCTCCGGATCTTCCGGCTGCGGCAAGTCGAGGGCGTAGGGCCGCGGTCCGGGCGGCATGGTCCAGCGGGAGATGATGTCCCGGTCGGCGGGACTACGGAAAAAGTTGACGAGATCAACGGCCTTCAACGCGGGGCTCCTGGGGTGTGCGGCCGGCGGCCTGCGCATGCTCGATCGTACTGCTCCCTAGCCCTTACCCATGGAAAGCGACTGGAGAACCGCGATTTCGGTGGGGACTCGTTAACGAAAGAACCGTCTGGCGAAGGGCGCCGTTTGCCCCGTGGCCATCCCGACCGACTACGGATCCCACCACACGCCGCAGTGCTGGGCGGTTCGCTGCTCAACCTTCGGGATTGCCACAGCGCCACGAAAGCACGGTGAAGACCGAGGAGGGCGACGGGCGCTTCGCAATGACGTGGAGGGTCGGGGACGGTAGTTCGTCCACAAAAGGACCGTCATGGCGAGGGGCGTCTTTTGCCCCGTGGCCATCCCGACCGTGGACGGATCCTGCCAAACGCCGAAGTGCCAGAGCGGGGTACGTCGCAACCTTCGGGATTGCCACAGCGCCGCGTTCGCACGGTGGAAAACGCTTGGGGCGGTAGCAGCTACCCGCGCGCGAGCACGTCCGCGTGGTCGCGGGATCCCTCGTTTTGGCGCCTCAGGCGCGCAAAGACGGTAGCGTCGCCGGCACGCTACCACGGGGCGCCACCCACCGCGTGCACCGCACGGGAGGCTACCTGCTTCCTGCGCGCCCTAGGTCGGGGTCGGTAGCAGTGCGGCCAACAACCGGCGCCACAGGACGGGGTAGGGACAACTCTACGGCAACTGCACCCGCACGTGCCGGGCGCGGCTCCGGACCCGCGCGGCGATCTTGCACAGCCGGTTGCGGATGGTGAAACAGGTGATAAGCCGCCGTGTGGAGGATCAGCCGGAACTGATTCGCCCGCCGGAACTCGCAACTCAGCCGGTCCGCCGCGAGGTCGATCTTGAACTCCTTGATGCGATTCTCGGGGTTGCCCCGGCCACAATAGAAGCGGTAGATCGCCCGCGGACTCCAGCCACATTCCGGCCCTAAATCGGACACGACCCACCGTGGGTTGAGCGCTTCCTGGGTCACTTCTGCTTTGCAGACTACTTGCTCTTTGATCTTCCAGGTTTTGGCCCGATAGCTGAAGGAGCGGTAGAGACGACAGGGCTCGCCCCGGGGACCGCGGTGCCGCCGGCGCTGCGCCTGCGCCAGCGCCAGCGCCACGCGGACCAGTTGGCGCTCGGAAAGCGCCGTTAACCGCGGGTTTTTGGCCAATCCCAGGCAGTAATTGATCCGCAACTGGCGGCAGGTGCGCAGCATCTTCGCCACCCCGAAGGCGCTGTCCGCCCGCAGGATGATCTGGACGTCGGGAAACCGCTGGCGCAGGGCCCGGACCACCTGTTTGAGCAGATAACGCGCGCCGCGGAGCGCCGGCGCGTTTCCGGGTCGGAGGAGCGCCCCGATGACGTATTCCCGGCTCCCATCGATGTGCCCACAGAGGTAGAGCGGCAGATAGCAAGGGGTGTCGTAGAAACCGTTGAACAGCACCCCTTGCTGCGCTCCGTGAGCGGGATCTACGAACGGATCGAAATCCAGGACAATGCGTTGCGGCGCCGCGCCACACCGCTGGAGAAACACGTCGAGGAGGACCTGTCCCAGGCGCGCCAGATCCGCGGTAGTCACACGATTCTCGAAGCGGGAGAGGGTCGATTGGCTGGCGAGGGGGACGCCGCCGGGAGCGTGGCGCAGAGCCACCTTGAGCAGGGGATCATGCCGGAGTTGCTGCGCATCGTTGGCGTCTGCATAGCCGGCGGCGATGAGGTAGATGCGCTCGCGGAGCAGGTCCAGCACCGAATGTTGGACCTTGTCCGGATCCCGCAGGTCCTCAATGGCGGTGGCGAGGGCGGTGGTGAGCTGCAGTTGCTGATCCGCGAGGGCCAAGGGGAGGAAGCCCGCATCCGAGGACAGGTCGCCCCCGTCAAAATCGACGGTAAGCCCGCGGGGGCCCAGGGCAGGAACGGCGAGGGGCCGGGACGAAGCTGACATGCAGAGGGGCCTTTCGGGTGTTTGTTTGTTTCACACCATCAGGTACGCGGAAGGTCCCTCGAAAGATTCCCGGAAACCGCCGCTTTTCCGCTCCCGCTCACCCTCTCCGACAGCGGTACACGCTGTACGCCTCCCAGCCACGTCGTGCATAATCCGGGCTAATGCCCGGACCGCTCGAGTTCTCGCCGCTGCCGTACCTGCTGCTCATGCCGCTGCTGGTGGCGGTGGGGCAGGCGATTGCGCAACGGGTGCCGTTCTACCGGAAGCTGCTGGCGGAGCCAGGGGGTGCCGGAACTCGACGGTCTTCGCGGGCTGCTGGCGACCGGGGTCTTCTTCCACCACTGCGCGGTCCACCGGGCTTACCAGGCCACCGGGATCTGGGCGCGACCGTCCTCCCCGTTCTACGCGGCGCTGGGGGAGCTGGCGGTGGTCTTGTTCTTCCTGATCACCGGCTACCTGTTCTGGCGCCGGGTGCTGGAGGGACGCCAACCGCCGCCCGTCCGATTCTTGCCCGCGCCGACCTACTGGATCGCGATGGCAGGTTGCGGGCTGGTTACCGTCGGGCTGGCCGCGGCGACCTATCGCTGGGTAGAGCACCCGTTCCTGCGGTCCGCTGCAGCGCACGACCCGGCACGGGCCTTGCCTGGGTCCCCGGTCCCTTGAAAACCGGGACCGCCTCCCCGCCGGTTTCCACCCAGCGACCTGCCCAGGGTTAGCAACTCCCCGGCCAAACTAATGGCAGGCAGTGGATGCTGCCCTCGTCCTGTCGCTCGCTGGAGTCCTGATGCGCACCATTCCCAAGCCCGTTGTCACCGTTTGCCGGCGCCTCATGCCGCTCGCGCTGGTTCTCGCCCTCGCGCTCCTCGGCGGGTGCCGGAAAAGCAGCCCGTGGTCGCCGGATGGACGACAGGTCGCCGTGGAGGCTCATGGCGGCATCCAACTCTACGATACGGTAGCCGGCAAGTTTCGAGTCCTGGTGCCTGGCGAGCTTAGGAAGCGCGAGGCCCTCGCGCCGGCGTGGTCGCCGGACTCGGGGCGCATGGTGTTCTTCGAGGCCACGGCTGTCGGTGACCATTTGACCACCAGCCTGGAGTCGATCGAAGTGGCGACGGCGAAGCGCACCACGCTGGTACGCGAGCTTCTGAACACGATGCCAGGCAACTCCGAGGAAGATCCGCTGGGGCCGGTTCGGGATTACTGTTCCGCCGCCTGGAGCCCGGACGGTCGGGAGATCGCCTACGTCACCGTAGAAGGCGGCCGCTACGTGCTATGGGTAGTGGACCCGGCAGGGGGGCGTCCCCGGCGGCTCACCCCGGAAGGCCGGCAGCTCGCCGCGCCAGCATGGTCCCCCGATAGCCGCTACCTCGCCGTTGCCGGGGCGGCCACCGAGGAGGGTGCGAGCTGGGAGTTGGAGCTGCTGGAGCGGGACGGGACTAACCGCCGCACGCTCTGCCGGGCTCCCAACGGTCTGGAGCTTGGCAGCGGCCCCCAGTGGTCGCTCGACGGCAAACTGGCCGGCGTGATCTTCCGTCGTGCCGGGGCCCAGGCAGCCGGGGAGCCGGAGACGTGCGAGGCCTGGCTCATCTCCATCCCGGATGGAGGCCTGCGGAAGCTGGTGGACGTGCCCGGGCCGGCGTGGTCCGCCTCGTTTACGCCGGATCTGCGCTCCGTGCTCTTCCTTCAGGAGGCCGATCCGGGTGCGGGCCGGCCCACCGCCACCGGCGCCGTGCTGGAGCCGCCCTACAAGCAGGCCCGTACAATCCCCCACCCGGCAGGATACGACGATGCCACGGTGACCACTCCGATGATCTCGCCGGACGGGAAGGCGGTTTCCGTGCTGATCCGGGAAGGTGACAAGCTGCCGCTGCTGGGCCTGCGGTACCTGGATGACCGCGGCCCGGTGGATCTCACCATTCCGAAGTAGCTGCTCGCCCCCTATCTGCCGTAGCCGGCGGGACGGCCTCGGACGAGCCCTTGCGTTCGGTGATATCCTCCGCGCAAGACACAGCATTTCCTCGAGCTCCGAGAGAAAGCAGGCTCTACGATGAAGCAACCTGAACCGACCGTGCCCGCCGAAGCGATCGAAGCCTACAACCTGTACATTCACGGGAAGATCGATCGCCGGGGGTTCCTGGATCGCGTGCGGAAGGTCGCCGCGTCCGCGCTGGCCGCCAACGTCATCATCGACCAGTTGATGCCGAACTACGCAGCGGCCCAGCAGGTGCCCACCAACGATCCGCGCCTCAAGACGGAGTATGCGACCGTCCCCTCGCCGCAGGGAACCGGGAGCATCAAGGGCTACCTGGTGCGCCCGGCCAACGCGGGCAGCAAGCGCCTCCCCGCCATCCTGGTGATCCACGAGAACCGGGGTCTCAACCCGCACATCGAGGATGTCGCCCGGCGGTTCGGCCTGGAGAACTTCATGGCGTTTGCACCGGACGGCCTCACCTCCGTGGGCGGATACCCGGGCAACGACGAGAAGGGCGGCGAGCTGTTCCGGCAGGTGGACCGGGCGAAGATGGCCGAGGACCTGCATGCCGCGGCGGTGTGGCTGAAGGGCCGGCCGGACAGCACCGGCAAGCTGGGCGTCACCGGCTTCTGCTTCGGCGGCGGCATTGCCAACGCGCTGGCGGTGCGCATGGGAGCGGGCCTGGCGGCGGCGGCGCCGTTCTACGGCTCCGCCCCCCCGATAGAAGACGTGCCGAAGATCAAGGCCGCCATCCTGGTGCATCACGGCGAGCAGGACACGCGCCTGGTGCAGGGGTGGCCGGCTTACGAGGCCGCGCTGAAGGCGGCCGGCGTTCCGCACGAAGGCCACATCTATCCCGGCGCCGGCCACGGCTTCAACAACGACGCCACCCCGGCACGGTACAAGAAAGACGCCGCGGACCAGGCCTGGAAGAGCACCGTCGCGTGGTTCAACAAGTACGTCCGGGGCTAACGGTTAGAGCGCTGCTCCACGCGGAGCAGCACTCCCGAACCCGGCCACGGGACGAACAAGCTGCACTACGTGCGGTGCTTCGTAGGGGCACTCGCCGTG
>JAJFMS010000173.1 GCA_020696885.1 Armatimonadota bacterium
GTAGTCCGCGAACGACGCGCCGGTGCTGAAGCCTCCGGCCCCTACGCCGGCGGTGGTGGTAACGTCGGCGAAGGTGCCGTCGCCCCGGTTTCGGTCGAGGGTCTTGCGCCCCACGTTGGTGACGTAAAGGTCCAGCAGGCCGTCTCCATCGTAGTCGCCGGCGCAGACTCCCATGCCGTAGCGTGGGTCGCGGAGGCCGCTGCCGGCGGTGGCATCCGTAAAGGTGCCATTTCCGTTGTTGCGGTAGAAGGCATCCGTGGCTTCGACGCGGGGAGCACCCGGGAGGGAGGCGCCGTTCACGAGGTAGAGGTCTGGCAGGTCGTCGCCCGTGAGGTCGACCAGGGCGCATCCTGGCCCCATCACTTCTGGAAAGTACTTCCGCCCGGAGGAGCCGTCGGTATGGGTGAACCGGACGCCGGATTCCTCGCCCATCCGGGTGAACCGGGCTTCCGGCGCCGGCGCCGGGGGTTGAGCGGGTTTCCGGCCGCCGCCGCAGCCGGCGAGCGGGAATGCAGCAAGCGCCGCGAGCAGGACCGGAGCGGCTCTCACGGGGTGGGTTCAGGAAGCCGGCTGGCGATGGCGGCTTCCTTCGAAGCTCGCTCGCTCATTCCGTAGAGTGAATACCAGCGCGCTCGCAGCTCGCGCGCTTCACGGTGGTCCGGCGCCAGGGTGACGAGTTCGTCGAGTGTGCGCCCTGCCTCCTTGAGCAGTCCGTTGTCCAGGCAGACGCGGGTGATGCGCAGCCGGAGGGCGATGTTGTTCCGGTCGCGCAGGGCGCGTGCCTGGAGGTCCCGCACCGTCCGCTCCATCTCCTGACCCTGGGTCAGGATGCGCAGGTAGCCGGATGCCTGGGCGGCGTGGCCCTGGCGCCGCGCCACCTGCGCCATGCCGTAGAGCGCGTCGCCCAGGTAAGGCCGGAGGTCCAGCGCCTTCCGGTACTGCGTCTCCGCATCCGAGAGCCGATTCAGCCGGAGGTAGAGCTTGCCGAGGTCCGCCCGGGCCTTGGCCTCCTCCGGGTTGTTGTTGAGGGCCTGAAGGAAGTGCTGCTCCGCCAGTCGCTGCGCCGCGGGGTCCTGTCCCTTCTGGCTGTAGACCTCGCCCAGCAGCGCGTGCATGCCGGGGTCCGAGAACCCGCGGGCAAGCCCCCGCTCCAGGACCTCCCGAGCCTCGTCGTAGCGCTGGGTGGAAAGCAGGATGTAGCCCAGCTTCTGGTAGGCCAGGCGGTTATCGGGCTGGAGCCGGAGTACCTGCTGGAAGGCAGGGAGGGCGTCCTTCAGGTTATCGTCGCGCAGGGCCTGCTCGCCTTTGACGCTCAGGGCCAGCGGGCACTCCGGCGTCATCTTGAGCGCGGTTTCCACGGCTTCCAGCGCCTCGTCGCGCCGCCGCTCTTCCACCAGGGCCTGCGCCAACTGGCAGAATACATGGGGGCGGCGTGGTTGGAAGTAGGCCGCCATCTGGAGCGCGCTGGCTGCCAGGTCCGGTTTCCGCAGCGTGAGGTAGGCATTCCCCAGCTCGCCGTAGTAATCACCATTACCCGGCTCCTGGAGCACGGCCTGCTTCCAGTAGAGCAGCGCGCGGTTCGGGTCGCCCTGCTCCGTTAACCGCTCGGCTTCCCGGGCGACGGTGGCGGCGGGACCGGGGCGGGGGGCCAGGAACACCCGGGCCGCGCCCGCGGCGGCCACCAGCGCCAGCAGTCCGAGCAAGAGGGGCAAGCGCTGATTCATCGTTGGTGCGGGGCGGGGTGAGAAGTCGACCTGTGGACGGCGCGGCCGGGAGGCCTCGCGGGAGTAATGATTTGTCTTCTGCGGTTCAAGGAGCTCGCCGGCGTCGCCTCTTCATCCTGCTTTTCCCCCTCGTCTCCCTGTTTCTCCTTCTCGGCGGTCTCTGGCACCTGGCGACCCAGCCCCAGCCGGTTCACCTGGTGGAAGACCATTGGGAGAAAGACCCGGGCCGCTACGCGGGCACGCCCGCGTGCCGGGAGTGCCACGCGCAGTTGGTGGAAGACCAGTCCGCCAGCAATCACGCGCGAACCGTCCGGAGCCTGGCCAAAGAGCCGCCCCAGGCGCCGTTTGGGAACGGTCAGGAAGTGGTGGACCCCTCCAACGGCGCTCGCTACGGTACCACCGGCGGCAAGGAGCCCCAGCTCACGCTTACGGCCGGCGGGCTCTCCGCAAGCCAACCGCTGCACTGGGAGTTCGGCGCTGGAAATCACGCGTTCGGCTACCTGGGTCAAACCGAGACCGGGGACTGGATCGACGCGCGACTCAATTTCTACCCGCAACTGGGCAAGTGGGATTTCACCTCCAGCCAGGACAAGCCGCAGAAGTACCTGTTGGAGCAGCCGATGGGACGGCCGCGGACCCCGGATGAGGTGTTCCGCTGCTTCGCCTGCCACGCCACGGTGGTCCGCGCGGACGGGGTCAAGGGCACCGGGCCGCTGGAGCCCGCGAAGCTGACGATCCGCCCGGACCGCAGCGAGCTCAACGTAAGCTGCGAGAGCTGTCACGGCCCGCGCGCCGCCCACGTGCAGGAATTCCGCACGCGAAAGCCGGTCTCGCCCAAGCAAGACTGGTCCGCCGGGAAGATGAACCGCGTCTGCGGCCGGTGCCACGGGCTCGACAACATCGAGGTCGACCATCCGGTAGCGGCCCGCTTCCAGCCGTGGGGGCTGGAGCAGAGCCGCTGCTTCCAGGCGAGCGGCGGGAAGCTCACCTGCTCGAGCTGTCACAACCCGCATGGAAATGCGAGTCGTGACGCGGTGTTCTATGAGCAGAAGTGCCTCGGCTGCCATTCCGGCAGCGCGGAGTCGGTTGGGAAGACGGTGTGCCCCAAGGGCCGGAAGACCGGCTGCGTGGGCTGCCACATGCCCGCCGACTCGAAGAGCATGCTCCACGTGACGTTTACGGATCACTTCATTCGGATCGTAAAGAAGGCCGGAGGGTAGGCAACGGGTTCTCTAGCAAATCTGCCTCGGATCGTCGAGACGGGTGTCTCCAATCAAGTACGGTTACCCTAACCGTGGGTCGCCCCCGGCCCTTGACGGTAGCGCCGCCCCGGCGCCGGGTGATGGCTTCTCTCCCGGCCCCCACACCTAATTCGATTACGAAGACCTTTCGACTGGAGCTTCCGATCGAGCCACGGATACGGCGGCCTCGGCTTCCTGAAACCCCAGGCCCGGTTTCGGGTCACAACTGCTGGTTGTTACGCACTACTGTCGAGACCTCATGCCCCGCCGTCCTTGTCATGTAAGCGCCCTTGCCGTCCTCGTGCTTGCGGGGGCGTTCGCTCCTGCCGTGAGCGCGGCACCGGCCGCGTTGCGTGTGTCGCCGCCCAAGGTGCGGCTGGATAGCCCGGAGGCCACGCAGCAGCTTCTGGTGAGTCTCGCTGGCAACCCGAAGGACCTGACACGCGGGGCGGTCTACTCCATTGTCGATCCGAAGGTCGCCGCAGTGAGCGCCGCCGGCGTGGTGCGGCCGGTGGCCGAGGGCAAGACCGAGGTCCTGGTGCGCCGGGGCGCCTTCCAGGTGAAGGTACCGCTGGAGGTGACCGGCCTCAAGAGCCCGGAGCCGATCTCGTTCGACAACCAGGTGATCCCGATCCTCACGAAGGCCGGCTGCAACTCCGGCGGCTGCCACGGCAAGGCGGAGGGGCAGCACGGCTTCAAGCTGAGCGTGTTCGGCTTCGATCCGGAGTCGGACTACACCGCGCTGGTGGAGGAAGGCCGCGGCCGGCGGATCTCCACGGCCCGCCCGAAGGAGAGCCTGCTGCTACTCAAGGGAACCGCGCAGATTCCGCACGGCGGTGGGAAGCGGTTCGATTCGAACGGCCTCCCCTACCGGCGGCTGGTGCGGTGGCTCTCCGAGGGCGCGCAGCCCAGCGCGGGCGCCGCGCTCCCGCCGGTGCGGCTGGTGGTGGAGCCGGAGCAGCAGTCCCTTACTCCGGGCGGCACCCAGCAGCTTCGGGTGACGGCGATCGACGAGCGCGGCAACCGCCGGTGCGTGACCACGGAAGCGGAGTATTCGTCCAATGCCGGCGTCATCGCGGACGTGGACGGTGACGGCCTGATCCAGGCCAGCGCCATTCCTGGCGAGGCGGCGATTCTGGTCCGGTACATGGGCTGTGTGGCGGTGAGCCGGATCACGCTGCCGCGCGCCGGGGTGTCGTTCCAGCGCCCGGTGGAGTCGAACTTCATCGACCGGCACGTCTGGGACAAGCTCGCCCTCCTGGGCATCCCTCCGAGTGGCTCCTGCGATGACGCGACGTTTCTCCGCCGCGCGTACCTGGACGTAATCGGCACCCTGCCCACGGCGGCGGAAGCGCGCGCGTTCCTGCAGGAGTGCGCCGCGGAGGTCAACGACCTTCCCACGACCACCCGCCAGAAATCTCCCCCCCTTACGAAGGGGAGCCCAGGGGGGGTGTCCCTGCCCAACCCCTCCACCCTCGCTAGAACGGTGGTGAGCTCAGGCCGGAAGCTCGATGCCGGACATAGCCTGTCAGCCCGGAAGACCCCCCCTGCCCCCCCCTTCGTAAGGGGGGGAGAGGCGCGCGTCGCGCTCAAGGCGCGTGCGGCCCTGGTGAGCCGGCTTCTGGAGCGCCCGGAGTATGCGGATTACTGGACCATGCGCTGGGCGGACATCCTGCGCGTGGACAAGGATGCGGTGACGCCGCAGGGCGCGGTGGCGATGACCCGGTGGATCCGTCGGCAGTTGGTGGAGAACCGGCCGTACGACCAGTTCGTGCGGGAGATTCTGACGGCTCGGGGGGATACCACCGCCGAAGGGCCTGCGGCGTTCTATCGCTCGCAGGACAAGCCGGACGTGGTGAGCCGCGCCGTGAGCCAGGTGTTCCTGGGCACACGCATCGAGTGCGCGCAGTGCCACCACCACCCCGCCGAGCGGTGGGGTCAGGACGATTACTACGCGCTAGCCGGGTTCTTCACCGGCCTGGGACGTAAGAAGCTGCCTACCGGCGGCGAGGCGATCCTGCTGCAGCCGGGGAGCGACCTGAAGCACCCGCGCACGGAGAAGCCGGTCTCCACGCGCGCCCTCGGCGCCCCGGCGCCGGACTTTGCGGCCGTGCCGGACCGGCGCGTTGCCCTGGCGGACTGGATGCTGGCGCCCGACAACGCATTCTTCGCGCGCACGGTGGTGAACCGCCTGTGGGCCCATTATTTCGGACGCGGGCTGGTGGAGCCGGTGGACGACCTCCGCGCCACCAACCCCGCCACCAACGAGCCGCTCCTGGCCGCGCTTGCCCAGCACCTCCGGGAGCTGAAGTTCGACCTGAAGGCGTTCACCCGGACGCTGCTCACCTCTCGCGCCTACCAGCTCAGCTCCGCCACCCAGCCGCTGAACCGGCTGGACGAGCAGAACTTCTCCCACGCGATGGAGAAGTCGCTGCCGGCCGAGGTGCTGCTGGACGCGATCTCCCAGGTGACCGGCGTGCCGGAGAAGTTCAACGGCTGGCCGGAAGGCTACCGGGCCGTGCAGGTCTGGGACAACCGGATGCCGAGCTACTTCTTCCGCATCTTCGGGCGCCCGGTGCGGGCGAGCGTTTGCGAGTGCGAGCGGAGCAGCGAGCCCAGCATCGCCCAGGCGCTGCACCTGATGAACTCTCCGGAGATCGCGGAGAAGCTCCACGACCGGGCCGGCACCGCCCGGCGGTTGGCCGGCTCCTCGCTGACCCCGACGCAGATCGTGGACGAGCTGTACCTGGTGACGCTGGCCCGCTACCCCTCCACCAAGGAGCGGTCCGCGATGCTGCCGCTGTTCCAGGATGCAGGGGGCACTCGCTCCGAGGCCGCGGAAGACGCGCTGTGGTCGCTGCTCAACACCAAAGAGTTCACCTTCAATCATTAAGTGAGCGATGCGCCGCGGGGCGCGGTTCGGGAGGATCGGGATGGACGGAGCGAATACGCCTCGACGGTACTGCGGAGGGATGAGCCGCAGGCAGGCGCTGCGGATCGGTGGGTCCGGAATGCTCGGGGGCCTCAGCCTGCCGCTGCTGCTTCAGATGCAGGCCGAGGCTGCCACCGCCAAGCCGGCGAAGGCACAGTCGTGCATCTTCCTGTTCCTCCAGGGTGGACCCAGCACCATCGACATGTGGGACCTGAAACCGGAGGCGCCTTCAGAGATTCGCGGACCTTACAAGCCGATCAAGACGAACGTCTCCGGCATTGAGGTCGGCGAGCATTGCGCCCTGAGCGCAAAGGTGGCGGACAAGTACACGATCCTCCGCAGCCACAGTCACAACGACAATGGGCACACGACCGGCTATCACTACGTGCTGTCCGGTTACAAAGCAGACTTCGCGGACGGCACCAACAACCGGATCCCCAACAACGTCCTCTATCCCTCCATCGGCTCCATCGTCTCCAGGGAGCTCGGACCGAAGGGCTCGGTGCCGGTCTACGTAAACGTGCCGCACCCGCTGGCCGCGGGCGGCCCCGGCTTCTACGGCGCGGAGCACGGCCCGTTCGTGATCGAGTCGGACCCGGTGCAGCCGGACTTCGAGGTGAAGGACCTGAACGCCGCCGAGGGGTTGAGCACGGCCCGCCAGGAGCGCCGCCGCCGCACCCTGGGAGCGCTGGAAGCCTCGCGCCCCTTGGCCCAGCCGCGCTCCCGGACGCTGGCCAAGTACTACGAGAAGGCCTACGACCTGGTGACTTCCCCCACGGCGCGCAAGGCGTTCGACCTCCATGCCGAGCCGGAGAAGGTCCGCGCCGCCTACGGGCACACGTCGCTGGGCCAGTGCGCGCTGCTCGGCCGGCGGCTGGTGGAGGCGGGCTGCCGTTTCGTAGGGATCGACCACGGGAGTTGGGACACGCACTTTACCTGCTTCCCGAGCCTGGAAGGTGAGCTGATCCCCCACGCGGACCGCGCCTTCAGCGCCCTGGTGACCGATCTCGACCAGCGCGGGCTCCTCGATACCACGCTGGTGGTGATGATGGGTGAGATGGGCCGCACGCCCCGGATCAACAAAGAGGCCGGGCGCGATCACTGGTCGATGGC
>JAJFMS010000174.1 GCA_020696885.1 Armatimonadota bacterium
CCGGCGTGGGCGGGAGGCCGGTCAGGTCGAAGGTAGCACGGCGGATGAGGGTGCGGCGATCCGCCGCGGGCGCGGGCTTGAGGCCCTGCTTCTCCAACTCCGCCAGGATGAACGCGTCCACCGGGTTCTTCACCCAGGCCCGGTCTTTCACCGGCGGCACCGCGGGGCGGGTCACCGGCTGGAAGGCCCAATGCTTCGCGCCTTTCGTTCCCCGGCTCTGGACGTTCTTACCCTCGTCCGGCCAGGGCGCGCCCATCTGGATCCAGCGGGTGAGGTCGGCGGTCTGGCGATCGGAGAGCTTCTTGCCGGGAGGCATCTTGGGCGCGCCGTCCGCGTGGAGAATCGCGCGGAGCAGCAGGCTCTTCTCCGGGTGCCCGGGCACCAGCCCCGCACCCCGGGCGCCACCTTTGAGCACAGCGGCTGCAGAGTCTACGCGGAACTTGCCGCTCTGCTGGTCCGGCCCGTGGCACTTCAGGCACTGCTCTACCAGCACCGGCCGGATGCTCGTCTCGAAGAAGCGCGCTTCGTCCGCAGTGGGAGGCTTGGGGGCCTTGGGCGGGTTCGGCGCGGAAACCGCAGCTCCCGCCAGCATGCTGCCCGCGGAGATGGATGCCAGGAGCCAACCATATCGCATCAGAGAGACCGCCTCTTCCTGCTCACCGCCCGCCATTACAGATACTCGGACGACACCCGTAGTTGTTCCGTCGTCATGAGAGTGGCTTAGGTTTCGGGAAAGTCCGCTTCATTGCGGTCAAACAGCCTTCCCGAACCATCATCCCACCCTGCTGCAAGCAATCCGCAACCTCCGATGAACCTCCCGTGCCGAAACCGGCACGGCCCGTGGTTGTCCTATAGACCGGTTTTGGACGAGAGATCAAGGCCGGAACCCGCAGCGCCGCCAGTACTTCAGACACCGCCACCGAGGGATCGATGCACGGACCGGGATCAAGATGGCCCAGTAGGGCCTCGTTTTTGGGCACGCTGCTGCTGGCGGCCACGGTAGCGGCGGTGATCCCCCTGGCGGCGGCGGAAGTGGCGCCTGTTTCGGAGGCCTCGGCGGGGATCAACCAACGGGTCGAGCGCCGTTGGAAGGAGAAGGGCGTAACCCCCGCGGCGCTCTGCGACGACCGCACCTTCGCCCGGCGCGTCTACCTGGACCTGGCAGGCCGCATCCCGACCCCGGCCGAGATGGACGCGTTCTCCGCGGACACGTCCGCCGGTAAGCGACAGGCCCTGGTCGACCAACTCCTTGCCGGCCCGGAGTACGCGCGGCACATGCGCGACGTGTTCGATGTGGTGCTGATGGGCCGCAAGCCCGGCGGTGAGCGCCGCCGGCGCGGCCAGGACGCCACGGCCGGGATCCGCGGTGAGTGGCTGGGCTACCTGGAGCGCAGCTTCGCCGAGAACCGTCCGTGGGACCGCCTGGTCAGCGACGTGCTCCTGGCTCGGCCCGCCAGCGCCCAGGACCGGGGCGCGGTCTGGTTCCTCTACGCCCGCCAGGATAAGTATCAGGACATCGCCGAAGCGGTCTCCCCCGCCGTGTTCGGCCTGCAGGTGCAGTGTGCCCAGTGCCACGACCACCCGCTGGCCCACGAGGTGAAGCAGGCCCACTACTGGGGCCTCGTCGCGTTCTTCAACCGCGGCAAGAACCGCACTACCAAGGGCGGCCCCCGCATCGCGGAGTCCGCCATCGGCGGGTTTGCGGACTACCCGCTGCTCACTGGCGGCAGCCAGGCGTCGAGCCTCTCGTTCCTGGGTGCCGAGACGATCGAGGAGAAGCGGCCCGCCGCCGGCGAGAAGGAGCAGGACAGCCCGGAGCTGTACCGCCCGGGATCCGATAACGCTGCCGAGGAGCCGCCGGTTCCGAAGTTCTCGCGCCGGGCGCAGTTCGTGGAGCAGGTGGTGCGCAAGAGCCCGCTGGTGGCCCGCGCCGCCGTGAACCGGTTCTGGGCGCTGCTCATCGGCCGCGGCATCGTGCACCCGGTGGACAAGATGGACTCCACCCACCCGCCCGCAGACCCGGAGCTGCTGGACTGGCTGGCCACGGACTTCCAGAAGAGCGGCTACGACGTGCGGCGCCTGGTCCGGGCCGTTGTGCTCTCCCGGCCCTACCAGCTCGACTCCCACCCGGTGCCCGGCGTGCAGCCGGACCTGTTTGCCTACGGAATCGAGAAGCCGCTCACGGCGGAGTCCTACTACCGCTCCCTGCAGGTAGCCGTGACCGGGCGCCCGGACACCGAGACGCCAGGATTGAAGGAGGCGCTGGCGGAGGTGTTCCCGGACGTGCTGGCGGAGGAGAACATCTCCACGCTCCGCCAGACGATGTTCCTCACCAACAACCCCACCTTCCAGAAGCTCGCCCAACCCGAAGCAGGCACCACCGCCTCCCGCCTCGCGGCCATCACCGACCCCGCCGCCCGCGTGCGAGAAGCCTACCGCGTGGCCTACGCTCGCGAGCCTGAGCCGGGGGAACTAGCGCCCGCTGTTGCGTATCTGAAGTCCCGTGCGGATCGTGCACCGCAGGCAACCTCCCAGCTCTGGTGGGCACTCCTGGCAGGGGCTGAGTTCAGGTTCAACCATTAACGATCATCAGCTGGTAGCTCGTTCAGAAAAGAACCGTCATTGCGAGGGACGTCTTTTGTCCCGTGGCAATCCCAACCGGATACGATGCCTGCCAGGCGCCGAAGTGCCAGGGCGGCTCGCGGCTCAACCTTCGGGATCGCCACGCCGCCGCAGAGCACGGCGAGGATCGCAATGGCCGGCGGGCGGCTCGCGATGACTCCAGGGCCGGGTGGCCAGACCCTCCTATCAGTTCGACCCTACTCTACGAAGGTAAGCGCATGAAGACAGACCGCTGCGGCAGCCCGGACCATCGCCTCCACCGGCGGCAGTTCCTCCAGGGGACGGCGGCGGGCGCGCTGAGCGTCTTCAGCTACAGCGGGCTGTTCTCCATCCCCGCGTTTGCGGAGCAGGCGCGCAAGGAGCAGAAGCACGTGATTCTGCTCTGGCTGTGCGGTGCGCCGAGCCAGTTCGAGACGTGGGACCCGAAGCCGGGAACGCCCACCGGCGGGCCGTTCCGCAGCATCCCCACCAAGCTGCCGGGGGTCCACGTAAGCGAACTGATGCCGCGCTGCGCGTCGATCATGGACAAGCTGGCGGTGATCCGCTCCATGAAGACCTCCCAGAACGAGCACTTCCAGGGGATCGATCTCCTCAACCGCGGGGATGCGCCGCGCCCGCCGTTTATCCGGCCCACGCTGGGCAGCGTGCTCGGCCAGCAACTGGCGCAGGTGGATAGCCCGATCCCCTCGTTCGTGCTGCTGGACCCCTGCCCGGAAGGCAACGAGTTCAAGGCGTTCAAGGCCGCCAACTGGGCCGGTTGGCTCGGCGCGGAGTACGGTCCGGTCCGCGTGGGTGGCGAGTTCAAGATCGAGAACATCGCACGGCCGGAGGCGCTGTCCGATGCGGACCATGAGGAGCGGGAGGCGCTGCGTCGGTTCCTGAGCCGCAAGTATGAGAACGATCGCAAGAGCGCGGCGGCGCAGTCGTTCAACGCCGCCTACGAGCGCGTGAAGGGGCTGATGAGCTGCGCGCACCTCTTCGACCTGGAGCGCGTGCCGCAGAAGGACCGCGAGCGGTACGGGCCGGGCACCTTCGCGCAGCACACGCTGCTGGCGCGGCACCTGGTGGAGAACGGCGCGCCGTTCGTGATGGTGGCGAACGGGATGCCGTGGGACTGCCATGTCTTCAACCACGAGATCCACCAGATGCTGGTGCCGGAGCTGGACCAGACGATCCACCACCTGATCACGGATCTGGAGGAGCGCGGGCTCCTGGACAAGACGCTCGTGGTGATGATGGGCGAGTTCGGCCGGACCCCCACGCTGAACGACGCCCGCGGGCGGGACCACTACCCGAACGCCTGGAGCATGGCGCTGGCCGGCTGCGGCATCCGGGGCGGCGTGGTTTACGGCGCCACGGATGAGAACGGCGTGGCGGTAAAGGAGAACCCGGTGGACCAGCGCCGCTTGTTCGCCACGATCTTTACGGCCCTGGGGCTCGATCCCCACCAGCAGTACGACCTGCCGGGCCTCCCCACGTTCTACCGGGTTGAAGGCGCGGCCGAGCCGATTCGCGAAGTTCTGGCCTGACCGGACCGGTGTAACAGGAAAAAGCGAGATGGCAGAAGCAAAGCGCACCTACCGGCATTCGCTGCCGACCGGCGTCCTCGGGCTCGATGTCCGCGCGGACGGGAGCCTGCTCTACGCAGCATGCATGGACGGCGTCTACGAGCTGAACGGCGAGTCCGGCGCGCATCGCAAGCTCTACACCCACGGCAGCTATGCCTCCGGCGCGGTGCTGCTCGAGGCCGCCGGCACCCTGGTCAGCGCGGGCTACGACGGAGCGCTCACCTGGTATGACCTGAAGGCCGGGCAACCGGTCCGCACGGTGCAGGCGCACGGGTTCTGGTCCTGGGACCTGGCGCGCTCCGCAAACGGCAAGTACGTGGCGTCGGTGACCGGGCAGTACCTCAGCGGCGGTCTAAAGTACGAGCCGGCGCCGGAGCGGGAGCCCTCTGTCAAGGTCTTCGATGCCGCCACCGGCGCGGTGGTGCACAGCCTGCCGCACGTGCCGTCGGTGCAGTCCGTGGCTTTCAGCCCGGACAGCAAGCACGTGGCCGCGGGCAACCTGATGGGCGAGGTTCGCGTGTGGGAGGTGGCTACCGGTAAGCAGGTGGCCAACTGGACCACGGACGCGTTTACGAGTTGGGGCATCATCAAGAGCCACTGCTACCTGGGCGGCATCTTCGCGCTGGCGTTCACGCCGGAAAGCAGCGCGCTGCTGCTTGCCGGGATGGGGCCGATGAACGACCCGATGGCCGGCAACGGAAAGCAGCTCTGGCAGCGGTTCGCCTGGGGCGAGGAGAAGCCGCGGAAGATCGACCAGACCCGGGACAGCGACAGCGGCGAGGGCCTGATGGAAACGCTGGCGGTCCACCCGGACGGCAAGCACTTCGTGATGTCCGGCCGGCTCCGCGGCGGCGCCTGGAACACCGCGCTGTTCACCCTGGCGGACGGAGCGCTGGTGCACTCCTTCAAGACCGACAGCCGCGTAACCAAGGCCCTGTTCACGCCGGATGGGAAGCGGCTGCTCCTCGGCGGCGCCCAGCGCCAGCCGAACTTCAAGGACGGGGTCATCCCGCCGTTCGGCCACGTGGACGTGTATGAGCTGACGCTGTAGCGGCCGCGGATCGGCTCACTCCACCTGGCACGCCCGGAGCACCGGCCGGCCGGCCTCGACGGAGTTGACGTTCGCCACGCGGTTCCGCGCGATCTGGCACTGCTCGAAGGTGCCGCGACCTCGCGGCCCCACGTACACCCCCACGCTGCGACCGTCCACGATGCGGCAGCGGCGGAAGATCGGGTTCGCCTCGTTCACCATCCAGACGCCGGCCTCGCCGTTGTCGTAGATGTCGCAGTCCTCGAACGTGCCGAGGCCGTCCACCTCGAACTTGAGGCCTTCCTTGTGGTTGTCGTAGATGCGGCACTGGGTGAGCGTGGGTTCCGCCTTGCCCCAGACGTAGACCCCCTCGGTACTGCCGTAGATACTGCAGCCGTAGAGACTGGCCCGGGCGCCGGTTTCGATGACCACGGAAGCGCCGCCTGCGTGATGGATCTTGCAGTTGCGGAGCACCGGCTTACCGTCGCGGCTGACGTGGACGTTGAAATCGCCGTTATCGCGAATCTCGCAGTCCTCCAGCACCGGCGCCGCCGCCGAGTCGATCTCGAGCCCGCGCTTCCGGGCCGCCCGGATCGTGCAGTGCTGGAACCGCGGGGTGCTGCCGTCGCGGACGGTGACGCAGGGCGCGTCGATGCTGCCGCGCACTTCGGTATCCATCACGGTGCCGCCGGCCTGGGCCACGAACGACAGCCCGCTCCGCTTCTGGTCGTAGATGCGGCTCTGCCGGAGGATCGGCTGGCTGCCGCCGCTCACCCAGACCCCGGTAAGGGAGTTGGAGAAGACGTCGCAATCCTCGATGAGCGGCTGGCTCTTCCCCGCCACGCCGATCCCCTGGGCTCCGTGGTGTACCCGCGTCTTCCGCAGGATCGGACTGGAGCCCTCCAGGATCTCTACGGCCGTTCCACCATTGGCGCGCAGCTCGCAGCCCTGCAGCGTGCCCCGGCTCTGGCCGGTGAACTGGATGCCCCCGTTCTCGTTCTCGAAGAGCTGGCAGTTCCGCAGGGTGGCCTCGCTGCCTTCGCTCACCAGCATCCCCAGGCCCCCGCCGCTGAGGGGACAGTCTTCGAAGGTGGCATGGGCACGGCCCTCGAGCAGCACCCCCTGTTCCGACCCTTTCCGGATGGCGCAGCGTCGCAGCACCGGCGCTGCCTGCGCGCCCGCGATCCGCACGCAGCCGGTGTCGCCCGCTCCGATCTCGCACCCCTCCAGCACCGCTTTGCCCTGCGTGATCACGACCGTGTAGTCCACCCCATCCACGCCGTCCTTCACCCGCAGCGACAGCCCCCGCACGAGGGCCTGTCCTGCCTGGAGGGTGAGACACGGACCGGCCGGGCTCTCCAGGACCACCTGGTCCCCGGGCTCCGATGGCATCACTTCTACAGAGCGCTCCAGCACCAGGCTCTCCCGGTACACGCCGCCCCGCACCAGGATCCGCGCGCCCGCCGGCGCCAGCCGCAGCGCCTCGCCAAGGGTTTTGAACTGGCCTCCACCGGACTGGGAAACCAGCAGCGTCACCGGCTTCGCAGCGGCCGGTTGGCGAGTCACGGCGGGTGCCGGCTTGACCGGCTGGGAGCGGACTGCGCGGGCAGGCACGGGAGGCTTGCGCGGCCCGGGTCGGGGTGCGGGCTTCTTTGCTACAGGCGGGCGCGGCGCGGCGACCGGCGCTTTCCGGGGCTTGAGGTCGTCCAGCGACACGCCCTTTTTCGGCGCCGCCTCGCCAGCCGTCAGCAAGAGAAC
>JAJFMS010000175.1 GCA_020696885.1 Armatimonadota bacterium
GTAGACCCACGCGCAGGGGAAATCCACGTTCGGCTTCAACCCCTTCTCTCGCTCCATGATCGTCTGGATCTCGTCGGCGGTGTCGAGCAGGCGGGTGTCGCCGCGCTGGCGGGCGAGGGCGGCTCCCAGGTCGTGGAGGATCGTGGCGCGGCGGTCGCCCTGGCGCACCACGCGGTGACCGAACCCCATGATCCGCTCTTTGCTCGCCAGCCGCTGCGCGATCCACGAAGCCGCGGCCTCCGGACCACCGATCTCCGCCAGCATCTCCATCGCCCGCTCGTTGGCGCCGCCATGCAGCGGACCCTTGAGCGCCCCGATCGCGGCCACGATGCCGCTGTGGAGGTCCGAGCCGGTGGAGACGACTACCCGCGCCGCGAAGGTGCTGGCGTTGAGCTCGTGCTCCGCGTAGAGGATCAGAGAGGCGTCGAACACGCGGGCCGCTTCGGGGTCCGGAGCCTTCCCCGTGATCTGCCACAAAAGGTAGGCGGCGTGGCGGTCCGGCGCCGGACCGGACGGCTCGGTGCCGCCGCCACGAGCCCGATGCCACTCCCCGATGAGCGCGGGCATCTGCCCCAGCAGCCGGATCGCTTGCTGCTCACCGCCCCCGGACCCGCTCTCGAAGTGCGACCGGAGCGAGACCGCGGAGCGCAGCGCATC
Source organism: Armatimonadota bacterium (assembly GCA_020696885.1). The sequence goes on from JAJFMS010000175.1 coordinate 658, forward strand.
CATGGGCGTTGCCCGGCCAGGGATGGTGCGCACCAGGCGCTGTAGGTCCGGATCCAGTGCGCGCGCCGCCCGCAGCTCGCCCTGGAACGCGGCCAACTCCGCGGCGTTAGGCAGCTCCCCGCGCAGCAGCAGGTAGGCCACCTCCTCGAAGGTAGCCTGTCCCGCCAGCTCCGCAATCGGATAGCCCCGGTAGGCGAGGCCCTCGTCCCCGATGCTGCAGAGAGCGGTTTCGCCGGCGATGACGCCTTCCAGGCCGGGGCTGTAATCGGACATCGTTGGTGGTTGCCTCACTCTGGGCGGGGGTTAAAGGGGGCGAGAACGAGGATGAGAATGATGGCGGCGGTTGGAACTGGAAGATCGGCCTTCGTGGGGACTGGCCGGTGAACCAATGCCCGTGCAGCCATCCGCGCTCGCCCCGCGCGATTAGTGAGCGAAGCGACCAATCTTTCTCATTCTCTTACTCGTTCTCTTTCTCTTCTGCTTACTCGTAGCCCGCGATTTTCTCGTCCAGCGCGGCCAGCTCCGCGTAGCCGACCAGTTCGTACAGCTCCTTGCGCGTCTGCATTCGATCCAGGAAGCCGGCCTGCGTGCCCTCCTGGGCCAGCGTTCGCAGCGCCTCTTCAACCGCCCGCATCGCCACCCGGAACGCGGTCATCGGGAACAGCACGAGCCGGTATCCGAGGGCGGCGAACTCCTCGACGGAGAGGTACGGTGTCTTGCCGAACTCCGTCATGTTGCCGAGCAGCGGGACCGGGATCTCCGCGGCGAAGCGCGCGAACTCCTCACGGGTTTCCAGCCCTTCCGGGAAGATGACGTCCGCGCCCGCCTCGACGTAGCGCCGGGCTCGCGTGATGGCGGCGTCAAGCCCCTCGACCGAACGCGCATCGGTGCGGGCGATGATCACGAAGTCCGGGCTGCGGCGGGCATCGACGGCCCCTGCGACCTTGCGGACCATATCCGCCGCCGGAACGATCCGCTTCCCAGCCAAGTGGCCGCACCGCTTCGGGTTCTCCTGGTCTTCCAGGTGGAGGGCGGCCACGCCGGCATGTTCCAACTCCCGGACCGTGCGCCGCACGTTCAGCGGCTCGCCGAAACCGGTGTCGGCGTCGACGATCACCGGCACGGAGACCGCTTCCACCGTGTACCGGGCGTGACGCACTACCTCTTCTAGAGAGAGCAGCCCCACGTCCGGGAAGCCGGCCACCCCGTTCGCAGTGCCGGCGCCCGACACGTAGACGGCCGGAAACCCCGCGCGCTCCGCGATCTTCGCGACCGCCGCGTTGAACACGCCGGGAACCGCGTGTGTTCCCGAAGCGAGCAGGTCCCGCAGGCTGCGTGGGCCGCCGGTGGTTGGCGCTGCCATCAATGTGTGGGACTCATGGCGAGGAAGGTGATGAGGGTCATGAACGAGAGGCTGGCAAAGACCCAGAGAAACGGGCTGAGCCAGCGGCCCCGCAGCGGCGTGTACGCCTCGATGCGAGGGCGCAGGTGGATGAGCACCGCCGGCGGCAGCGTGGCGACCAGGCAGCCGGTGGCGGTGATGAGCAGCAGGTCCCAGTAGCTCATGGGGCACCTCTTCGTGCGGGCTCGCGGTGGAGAGTGGTCTGGTTCTACCCCCGGTTGAGGTGCGGCGAACCGTGATTACCGCATTGGGACCGCGACTGCGGGAGAAGTTTCGCCCGTTGAGCGTAGGGCGGAAAAGACCCGGATCAATAAGGCTCCCGGAGCGAGTTAGCGGCACGGCAGGAGTCCTGGCCGGTGACCGCCTGCTCTACTGCACCGGCAAGCCAGGCGGCCACCGCAACCCCAGCGATGAGCATCGGGAGGAACGGTAGCCACGGGAGCATCAGGAACAGCCCAAGACCCCGGAGGAGGTAGGCCAGCCATCGCCCGCGCACCGGGAACAGCCACGCCGGCAGACCGGAGCTTTGGAATGAGAGCACCAGCACCAGGAGTCCCACGAACGGGACCACGGTGATGACCAGGGCGCTTTGATCCGATCCCGGCGGCATGGCGCTTGCTCCTTTCCTATGGCTCCAGCGAGTTGCGGGGGTTGTAGGTCAGAACGGCTGGACGGGGGTAGGGGTTACGCCGCAGGATGCGGGGCCGGTCAGGCAGGCGAGAATGAGAAAGAGAAGGATTGGTCGCTTCACTCGCGATCGCGCGGGGGCGAGCGTGGCTGGAAACATTGGCGCTCGTTCACCGGCAGGTCGCCGCCGCTCCGGTTCTCGTCGTCGCCATCTTTCTCTTTCTCATACTCGTTCTCTTTCTCGGCTTCCTTGAAATCGTGCCCGCGGCTGACGTTAGCGCCCTCCTCAACCACCCAGAAAACAAAAAAACAGCGGCTTCCCTCAATCGAGGAAAGCCGCTGTCTACGGATCCACTTTGCAAGTGGAGGCGCCGGGAGTTGAACCCGGGTCCAAAGGGGTGCAGTACTGACTACTACGAGCGTATCCGATGATTAAATTTCGCGTCAGGATCCCCACCGGCAGGGTTCACTAAGACGCTAGCCCGTTAATAACGAGATGAGCCCACGGGCGCAGCTCCCTCGTTGGCCAGGATTTGTTGACGCCCTACGCCGCGCCCCTGGCCGGGCTCGGATCGGACGGGCTACCCGAGGGTAGCCGGGCTGCAATTAAGCAGCCAGCGCGTAACTGTTAGTGTTCGCGTTTGTGTTTTTGCCGCTTTTAACGAGGCCAACGGCGCCTCGGCTCGCAATCGGTACTGTCAGGCCGCTCTGTCGACACCCATCGCCCCCGATGGGTTTGTGCCTAGATATTACCCGAATCTGCGCCCGGAGTCAATAACACTGGACGGCTTCGCGGGCTCGCTAGCCCTCCACGGTCCGTCCCCGGCCGCGCTCCACCCAGCGCTCGCCCTCGCGACGCAGCAGCCGCGCGGTACGGAGGGTGTAGGATCCGGACTTGTCCTGAATGCGGGTCTCCGCTAGCGTCAGCCGCACCTCGGCTCCGATGGCCAGAATCCTCGCCCGAACCCGTTCGCCGGCCACTCCGAGGGTGTGCCGCTCCGCATCGGACGCCCGAAGCTCGGCGCCCCGGCTCGCGAGCCCGAGCAGCAGGAGATACGCCGCTTCCTCGGACGGGCGCGGTACGACCGGGCCGATTTCCTGGGCAGCCTGTGCACGCAACTGGTCCAGCACTGCCTGGATGCGGGCCAGGGTGTCCGCAGTCGGCGCCTGGGGCTCGCCGGGAAGCGGAAGCTCCGCTGCGGATGCGGCTCCGCCGAGGCCCATCCCGAGTACTCCGAGCTGCAGGCCGAATGATCGTCTCGACTGTTTCATCTTGCTCCGTTCCTCGTCCTGAACATACTTACGAGATGCCAACTCCGGCGCTCCGGTTACACGGGACCGCAACCATTCGGTGTTCCCGGCGATTGGTTACTTAACGAGGTTTGCCAGTCTACGGCCGACGTCTCGGCGCGAGGTAGCCGAATCAGAACCCCGTCATCCTGCAGCGCAGCGAAGGAACCCGACCCGGCACGGAAACCGCTCCCAACAGCCCGCCACGCACAGAAGCGAGATCCTTCGCGATGCTCCAGGATGACGGGGGCGGTAGCGAGGGCGTACGGGCTCGGCACGCAAACCCTATGCACCACGCCTTCCACCCAACGACGGAACTAGCAAACCTCGTTACTTAGCCATGTCGTTCATCCCCGCAATCACCGACTTCGTGCAGGACTGGCTGCTCGATAACCCGTTTTTCGTGCGCGGGTGCCGGCAGTCTCGCCGTACGCTGCGTGCCGCGGCTCAGTCATCGGTTGTCGGGTTCGGCATGCTGCTGGCCCTCCTGATGCTTGTCTGGCTCGCACCGGGAGCGCTCCGCCGCGACCTGGCGCAGTTCCCGGTGTTGCCCGCGCTCTGGCTGTGCGGAATCCACGCGCTACTCTGTGCGGGAGTTGGCACGCCGGCGCGTGGAACGCTGGCGGGGGAGATCCGCTTCGGGACGTTCCAACTGCTCTTACTGCTGCCGTACCCACCGTGGCAACTACTGGCGCTGAAGCTGGTATACCCGGCATGGTGGCTGCTGGTGCTGTGGCTGGCAGGTTGCCCGTTCTACTTCGCGGCGGCTCTCCTCGACCTCGCCCCGGCGAGCCTGCTGGGAGCCGTGGCCCCTATCCCGCTGCTAATCGGGATGGTCTCAATTGGAGCGGAGCAGCTGGACATGACGTCCTTCCGCCGCCTTCAACGGGAGGTTACCGGCGGCAGTGCCAGGGAGCCGATAAGAGCCGGTGATGCGCTGGGCTCCCTGCTCGTGGTATGGGGCCTGATACTCGCCGGAGGGCGCGAGTTGCTCACTTCGGCGTCGGGCGGCTGGAGTGCGTCGCGCGGCCTCTATGGGCTGCCGGTACCACGCTGGGCCTATTGGGCGCTACTCCTCGGCGTGGTCGGAGTTGCCGCCTTCACCACGGCACTGTCGGGCATCTCCACCCAGGAAGCGGCCAGTGCTCGCGCGGGACGAGTCCGCCGTACCGCCAACGGGCTGTTCTACTTGCTGCTGGTGGGGTCTGCCTGGGGCCTCCTGCGCGATTGGCAGCGGGTCGTGCTGCTTCTCGGCGTTCCTATCGGATTGCCGGTATTGCTGGTCCTGTTCCGCTGGATGATTCCGCCACGCCGCGAAGACCGTCTGAGCGCTGCAGAGGTTGCCTGGATCGCCCGCCGCTGGGACAACCCGCTGCTCTTGCGAGACCTGCGGGGAGCCACGCGCTACGTGTCGATGCGCCGCTCGTGCGTCCGGCGGACGCTGGTGGTGGCCGGCATGGTCGGCGCACTGGCCGGGGTGATCCTAGGGACCGGCTCGGGACCGTTCGTGCCGTGGGAGCACCTGGTGTTCGGCATCGGGCTCTCCGCGGCGGGATTCCTCCTGTATTACCCCGCTACGGAGGCCGCGATGGCCTGGGCCACCGAGCGCCCCGGAGCGGCCGCGCTGATGCTCCTCGCGCCGACCTCTACCGCGGAACTACTTCGGGGGCGGGCGCTTGCGGCGGTGATCCACTGCTGGCTGGTGAACGCGGCGCTGTGGCTGCTGCTCGCCGCGATGGTCGGCTGGGCGCTCTGGCAGGGCCGCTGGACCACGCTCGTGGCGCTGGGAGCGATGTCGCCGCTGTTCTTCCCGTTCCTGGCCGCGAGTTGGGGTGTGCCGGACGCCGTCGGCGCGGGTGCGCGAGAGAACACCGCGGTAGTGGTGCTGCTGGCGCTCGGCACCGCGGGGACGACCCTCGCCTTCAAAGCAGCGAGCCTGCCACTCGCGGTAGTGGTGCTGCTCTCATTCCTGCTGTTCGTAGCACTGTGGGCGCAGGGGAGGGGGTACTATCGGCTTCGCATGGAGCGTGTAGAGCGCTTCCGCCGGGAGCATCTTGAGTTGCTCGATGCGCCCAAGGCGCAGGGGAAGTGAGAGTGACGAAGCCACTCGGAAGTGCGAGCGACGAGTTTCGAGGGCCGAATGGGGAACCGGACGCACACACCAGCAGGCGTTCCGGGCTCGTTAGGAGATCCCTCGCTGGGGACACGTACGTCGCACGGACGCTTGAACCGGCTCGGGATGACTGCTTTGGGGGCTGGGCTGCGTGCTTGAAGCCGATTCCTACCTGAACACCATCAGGGAGCGCCCGTCCCGCCTCTCTCGCCGGCTGCCGCGCGTTTCCCAACACCGAACACCGAACACCGAACACCGCGCGAAGCGCCACCTGGTTTGACACCCCGATCACCCGTGTGGTAATGTCTCGTGACATTCCGGGCCGGACGTCAGGCGTTCGTGCGGGAACGGAATGGTTGGATGGAGTGCCGTTTTCGAACGGTGTTGCATCCAGTCATTCGGTCTCCGCCGGGCGGTGGCGCCGCGGTGGACCCGGCCACTTCCTCCGTTGACGCCGCCCGGCGTCACGGCGAGTCGCGCCGCGATCGGTCAGATCGCTGCGGCTCGGACCTCCCTTCACGGGGCTTGAAAGGCAGCAGTTGCATGGCTCTGGCTGAGGAGCGAAAAACCGAGATCATCCGCGAGTACCAGACCCACGAAGGCGACACCGGTTCGCCCGAAGTGCAGGTTGCGCTCCTTACGGTGCGCATCCAGGAGCTCACGGAGCATCTTCGCACCCATCCGAAAGACTTCCATTCCCGCCGCGGTCTCCTGATGATGGTCGGCCAGCGGCGCCGCCTGCTCAACTACCTGAACAGTAAGGACATCGCGCGGTACCGGTCCCTTATTGCACGGCTGGGTATCCGGCGGTAAGCACGGATGGAATTTCCCGGTTACTCCGGCCGTCCCCACGGCCGGAAGGAATAGAACACCCGGTGCTGGATCACGT
>JAJFMS010000176.1 GCA_020696885.1 Armatimonadota bacterium
CCCACGGTGGTGAGGTGCAGGCCGGTGCGGTCCACCAGCGTCGGCACTTCCACGATGGCGTTTGGTGGCAGGTTGGTGATCGCGCCGTTATTCGGCATGTTGCCGTAGACCACGCTCGGCTTCCCGGTCACCACGGAGTGGATGATGATGCTTCCATACTCGTGGCTCTTCCGCACCTCGATCGCGTCGTCGGACCGGCTGAATGTCTTCATCCGCTCGAACTCGTCCACGATGCCGTCGCACCGGCGGAGGTACTCGTCGATCGGCACGTCGAAGCGCTCGATCACCTCGTTCCCCCGGGGGATGAAATAGGGGCAGTACTCCGCGTTGTGCTCGCTGGACTCCGTGATGAAGTAGCCGAGGCGCTTCATCAGCTCGTAGCGGACCTTGTTGGTCTTGAAGACCTCGGGATCGTCCGCGGCGGCGAAGAGGCGCGGGTAGAGGTCCTTCCCCTCGTGCTCCAGGCGGAGGTAGAACGCCATGTGGTTGATTCCGGCGCAGATGAACGCCACCTCGTCCGGGTTCACGTGGATGTCCCGCATGATCTGGTTCAACGTCCCCTGCACGCTGTGGCAGAGACCCACCGCGCGGACACCGCTGGTCCGGGTGATGGTCTGCATGTTCATGCTCATCGGGTTGGAGTAGTTGAGCAGGATCGCCTGGGGGCAGAGCTCCTCCATGTCCCGGCAGAGGCCGGTGATCATCGGGTACGTGCGCAGCGCCCGGAAGAAGCCGCCGGGACCGGTGGTGTCCGCGATGGTGAAGTTGAGGCCATACTTCCGGGGGATCTCGAAGTCCACCAGCGTGGAGTCGAACCCACCGATCTGCACCATGTTGATGACGAAGTCCGCCCCTTCCAGCGCCTTCCGGCGGTCCTGCGTCGCCTCGATGGTGGGGGAGGCGCCCAGGGCCTTCGCCACCTTGCGGCACAGGTTGGCGCCCACCTCCAGCCGCTCCGGGTCCACGTCCATGTACGAGAAGGTGGCGTCACGGAACTCTGGGTAACCGAGGATGTCCCCGGTGAGGTTTTTGGAAAAGACGACGCTGCCGGCGCCGATCATGGCGACTTTAATCATCGGAGTTCCCTGAACACCCGGATGGCGGGTACGGATCGTACGTATCGAAGCGGCCCCCAGGGCCGTTGATTGCTTGAGATCAAGACCCGAGCGGATCATCCCTTACAGGCGTTTTGCCGTCAGGTCCCGGGCGAGGAGAGCCGGCAATGCACGACGGAATCGATATCACACCCTTCATCTGGCTGCTGGTGGCGGCCTCGGTCGTCTCGATGCTTGCTCGCCGCATCCGCGTGCCCTACTCGCTGGCCCTCGTGGTGACCGGGCTGCTCCTGGGCGCCCCGCACCTACTACCCGGGGCCCATCTGGAGCCGCATACCCTGTTTACGGTTTTCCTGCCGCCTCTCCTTTTCGAGTCGGCCATCAACCTCCGGATTGATGCCCTGCGCCGCGACTGGCGGCCGATCGCGCTCTTTGCGCTGGGGGGCACGGTGCTCTCCACGGTGGTGGTGGGCGGCCTCACCGCGTGGCTGCTCCGGGTGCCGCTGCCGGTGGCCCTCGTGTTCGGCGCCATCATCTCCCCCACGGATCCGATCTCCGTGATCGCGCTGTTCAAGCGCCTCGGGGTCGGACGGCGCCTGGCCTTGCTGGTGGAAGGCGAGAGCCTGCTGAACGATGGCGTCGCCGTGGTGATCTTCGGAGTCCTGGTGGAAGCGGTGTCGCGCAACACGCCGATCGACGGACTGGACAGCCTGCGCCAGTTCTTCACGGTGGTGGCGGGGGGCGCCGGGGTGGGGTTCGGGATCGGGCTGCTCATGTCCCGGGTCACTCGCTACTTCGATGATCACCTGCTGGAGATCATGCTCACCTTCATCGTGGCGTTCGGCTCCTACCTGGCCGCCGAGGGGGTTCACGTCTCGGGCGTCATCGCCGTAGTCACCGCGGGGCTGGTCATCGGCAACTACGGCATGGAGACCGGCATGTCGCCCGGCACGCGGCTGGCGGTCTCGGCCTACTGGGAGTATGCGGCCTTCGCGGCGAACTCCATCGTCTTCCTGCTGGTCGGGCTGGAAGTCAGCTACTTCCGGCTCTGGGAGAAAGTGCTGCCGATCTCGGCCGCCGTCGGCATCGTGCTGGCCGGACGAGCCATCTCCATCTACGTGCTCTCCTACTTCGGCAAGCACGTCGGGGCGAAGGTGCCGGCGCGCTGGCAGCACGTGCTGTTCTGGGGCGGCCTGCGCGGCGCGCTCTCGATGGCGCTGGTGCTGGGGCTCGCTCGCAGCTTCCCATACCGTGACCTCCTGGTCACGCTCACCTTCGGCGTGGTGCTCTTCTCTCTGCTCGCCCAGGGCCTCACTATGGAGCCTCTGCTGAAGCTGCTGCGCGTCACCGAACCGAAGCGCGAGGCGGAATATCAGCGTCTCAGCGGCTCACTCTACGGCATCCGTGCCGCGCTGGCCGAGGTGCAGCGGCTGCGCGCCAACGGCTTGGTGCCGCCGCAGGTATGCGAGCCGGTGGAGGCGGACTTCCGCGCTCGCATCCAGGATGCGGAGAAGGCCGTGGAGGAGCTCCACCTCAACAACGAGGCGCTGTTCGCATGTCAGGTGGCCGATGTGCGGCAGCGCGCGCTGGCCGCGGAGAAGAGCGCCCTGCAGGACGCGGCGCGCTCCGGCCTCATCGACGCGGACGACCTGCGGGAACTGGAGGAGAACCTGGATGCGGAACTGGCCGAGCTGCAGAGCCAGGATGAGCAGCACTGATGGGAGTGTTGGAGGCGGAGCGCAGGCTAATCCGTACGGTCAGGCTTGCGCGCGACCGCCCCCTTTTCGTGTGCAGCCAGTGCCCGCTCGGCTGGGCGCGTTCGAGTTCTTGACAGGATAACGGGAGTTTAGGGACTGGATCCGGGGAGATCGTGTTGAGCGCTGGCGCCCGGCGTCCCCATCCATCCTTCCCCATCCCGTTATCCTGTCAAAAACCGTCCGTTACGGTGCCGGCACCAGCTCGATGGCGCTCACCAGTGCGTTATCAACCACGCGGTTGAAGTTGACGCTGATCGGCGCGCCCGTGCTCGTAACAGTGAACTCCTTCACGATCGGCCGGTTCAACCCGCCCGCGGCCACCGCGATGTCGAAGTTCGTGAGCACGCGGCTGCCGTTGACGTCCACGTGGAACACGCGCGCGCCGGCCCAGAAGAAGCACTCCGCGAAGTGCAGCCGCAGCTTGTAGGTGCCCGCCGTCGCCGGCAGCGCGTAGCTGAAGCTGGTGCCGTACCGCACGCTGGTGTAGAGCGGGTCGGCGGTGGTGTTGAGGATGTCCCGCAGCGTGTAGTTCCATGGGGAGCCTCCGGTTGCGTACTGGTCCGCCGCAAACAGGCCGCTCGTGGTGGAGAATGCGGTCCCCCCTGCGTTGATCCGCAGGATCGTAGTACCGCTGCTCGGGGCCACCGGGGTGGCCGAGGCTTGTGCCGAGCTGTCGCTCTCTCCCGCCGCGTTGGAAGCGGTGACCACGTAGTAATACGTGGTGCCGTTCACCGCGGTGGTGTCCGTATAACCGGTGCCGGTCAGCCCGCTCGCGAGGGTTGCGTAGTCGCTCCCGCTGGTGATCGAGCGCTTGACGGTGTAGGCGGTCGCTCCTACGCTGGTGCTCCAGGTAAGGCTCACCTGGGCGTTGCCGGCGGTGGCCTGAAGCCCGGACGGTGCGACGGGCGGAGCCGGAGCCGGAGCCGGCCCGGAAGGGATGAGCTCGATGGCGCTGACCAGAGCATTGTCGATCACGCGGCTGAAGTTAACGGTAATCGGCGCGCCGGTGGTGGTGACGTCGAACTCCTTCACAATCGGCCGGTTGAGCCCGCCCGTGGCCCCGGCAATGTCGAAGTTCGTCAGCGCGCGGCTGCCGTTGACGTCCACGTTGAACACCCGCCCACCCGCGTGGAAGAAGCACTCCGCGAAGTGCAGCCGCAGCTTGTAGCTCCCCGCGGCCGCCGGCAGCGAGTAACCGAAGCTGGTGCCGTACCGCACGTTCAGATAGAGCGAATCATCGGTGGTGTTCTGGATGTCCCGTGTGGTGTACTTCCAGGCGGAGCCGCCGGACGCGTACTGGTCCGCGCCGAAGACCCCACCGGCCCCGGTGAAGCTGCTGCCGCCGGCATTGACCCGGAGGGCGCCGGTCCCCGGGGCGGCCGGTGTGGCGGAGACCTGGGTGGAATTGCCGCTCTGTCCCCCCGCGCTGGAGGCGGTGACCACATAGTAGTAGGGGGTACCGTTGGTGGCGGCGGTATCCGAATACGAGGTGCCGGCGAGGCCGCTCGCGAGGGTCGCATAGCCGCTGCCGCTGGTGGTGGAGCGCTTCACCGCGTAGCTGGTCGCTCCGGCGCTGGTGCTCCAGGTAAGACCCACCTGGGCGTTGCCGGCGGTGGCCTCGAGGCCCGCAGGAGCGGCCGGCGCGGAGGCAGTGGGGGCGCCCGGGTAGCCGAGCTGGATCACCTCGAAGTCGCCGCCCTTCACGCGCTTGAGCGTGTCGATCTCCGCGTCGTTCCACCGCGGGTCCGGCGCGCCGCTCAGGAACCAGTTCCCCCCGTTATCCGCCAGGATCATCCCGTACCGCTTCAGCGCCCGCAGGATCACCTGGACATTGGGAGAGAAGCCGGAGATGTCATAGGACGCCTTCAAGCGGACGCGTGCTCCCATCGGGGGGCGGTTCACGTCCGTGGACGTGCTGGCAAAGTGCGTGGCCGGATAGACGTAGGCCTTGCGGGTGAGCACTGCGGTAAATCGGAGGGCGTGCCGGATCTCGGCGAGCTCGACCGCCTCCTCATACCGCACCAGGCCCGGGAAGATCGGCAGCCCGGCCGCGTCCGCGGAGGTCCAGCCGGCCGGGCGCTGCGCGTTCGAACCGAGATTCCACACCGCGCCGCAGCTTGCGTTCCAACCAGAGCTGTTGGGGAAGGCATTAAACAACTCGTAGAGTCGGCCATTGTCCCGGTCCACCACGATGACGTGCCGATCCCCGTAGCCGTTCGGACCTCCCTCCACCGGAGCATCCAGGGGCACCGGATACGGGCCGGGATCGCTCTCGGCCGGGTAGTCGGTGAAGGTGACCGGCACCTTCGCCTGCGCACCGGAAACGGTGACGTAGGGGATCCCCCAGGGCGCCCCGCCGTAGTAGGTGCCGAAGTCCGGGTGCAGCGCCGTGGTCAGCCCCATACTGCGGATGAGGTTGGCGGAGTTCGGATCGACCGGCGCGTTGGAGATGTCGTGGTTCCAGGCGTTATCCGGAGGGAGCACCTGGACGCCGGCGAGGCTGCCGCCTACCACCGGATCGGTGGCGGCAGCGGCAGTGGCAGGGTGAACACCGGACTGGCCGGCCGAGCTGAGAGACAGCAGCAGGAGCACCAGCCCACCGGCAGCGGCGAGACGGCGCGAGGCGCGTGGTGAAGTTGATCGCACAGTGGTTAATTCACTCGCGTCGAAGGTCCCTCGGGGAGGGCGTTCGACGGGTTGGTTAGTAGACCGGAAGCCGAGGCTGACCCGGTCAGGGCTTGGCCAAGAAAAGCCTGTTTGCTATGTTTTGGACGGCGGAAAACTGGGTAAGTTCCATGATTCTGCCCCATTTCGCTGAAACGACCCTGATGTAGGCGGCGTTGCCCGTTACCAGAGCAACCTCCAGCGAGGCTGCTACGTCTATACTGGAGAGAGCGCGGCATTATGCCGGGGAGGGCGGAGATGGATCGCCGAAACTGGTTGATCGGAGCGGCCGGGGCCGTGCTAAGCATGGCTTTTGCCCGACCTGGCATCGCGGCCCCACCGGCGGACGTGCCGGGCGAAGAGGTGGTGCAAGACCTCCCCACGCCGGCGCTGCTCGCCTCGTTCCTGCCCCCGTTCAAAGCAGTGCTGCTGGAGCGGGCGCCCGACGCCGCGTCGTGGAACACGCTGCGCCTATCTCCCACCGGGAAGTACCTGCTCGCCGAGGTGCGGGTGGGGCTCCGGCAGTCCGTGCTGCTCCTCGATCCGGACGGAGGCGTGATCCGCGACCTGACCACCGACCGGTTTGCCAGCGCGCGCGGGTTGTGGGGCGCCTCCGACCAGCAGGTATTGTTGGAATGCCGGGCGGAACCGTCCAGCCGGCCCCGCTACCTGAAGTACAACCCGGTCTCGGAGGGCAATGCCCCGGCGCTGGTGCCCGGCTTGCCCGAATGGGCGCCCGGGGGCAAGGATTACCTCCTCGCCATCGCGGCCGGCGAGCGGCTCCCCGGCCGCGACGACGGCCCGGTCGCCTTCCAGCGTTACAGCGTCACCAACGATCCGGTGGGGCGGCCCCTGCCCGCCGATGATCCCACCTGGAGCGGCGACGGCCAATGGCTCGCGTTCCTCGGCCGCCCGGGAATGGTCCCGTCCGACGCCGCCTCCACCCTGCAGCTACTGGAGGTGCGCGTGCTCCCGGCGCGGGGAGACGTGCCGCGCGTGGTGGTCTCACGCGCCGGCTGGGACCGGCTGGCCCGGGAGAACGGCTGGTCCGAAGCAACCGGCCCGGACGACCTCGTCTGGGCGCCCGCCGGGGATGCGTTGTTCGGCATCTGCAAAGCCCGGACCGGGCGCGGCGATGAGCACTTCCTGGTGCGTATGGACCTCCGCACCGCCCGCCGCGACGTGCTGCCGCTTCCGGAGCGGACCGAAATCGTCACCACCTCGGCGGATGCGCGGCACTGGGTCCTCCGCATGGACGAGCGCCTGTTCCGGCTCGACTTCGAGGCCCCCGCGGCCCCAAAGAAGCGCCCACCCGCCACCAGCGTCGAGCCCACCCGTCCGAAAGCAGGATAGAGCCCTCCACCCCGGCTTCCATCATTGACTGGGATCGCGCCGCTCCGGGAGGATTAGCCCTCACCCGAAGCGGGTACAAGGCCTTGGCTTCCAAACAATCAATCAATGATCATTCGTGCGTCCCCCGGGAGCTGTCGGGGCGGCGCCA
>JAJFMS010000177.1 GCA_020696885.1 Armatimonadota bacterium
TGGGGATAGGAACAGAGCTCATTTCAAGCCGGCTCGCTCTCGATGCTCCGCGCCGGGGTGGATGAGAACGCGTAGCATACAGCCAACCCGCCAACCGGCGTGATTAGTGCCGGAACAGGAACTCCTTGGAGTTGATCAGCACCCAGCCGAGGTCTTCCATCGCCTTCCGCCGGTCGCCGGTGCGGGAGAAGTAGGAGGTCCACTCCGCGCGCTCCCGGTCGGTCGGCTTGCGGGTTAACGCCGAAAGGTACAGCTCGTCCAGCACCTCGGCCTCGGGGCGTTTAGAGGCGGCAAGCTGGGCCAGGCGGCCGGAGTCGTCCTTCAGCTTCTGGTCGATGTCCCGGTCCGTAATCAGCTTGAGCGCCTGGAACAGGGTGGCGTCCTTCTCGCGCTCGCACTCACAGTTGAGGTTGCGCGCGGGCCGGCCGAACACCTGGAGGAACCCGGTCTTCACGCTGGTGCCGGCAAGCTGCGTGGCGCGGGTCCCCTTCGGATAGCCTTCGTACTCGAACGGGACGCCGGTGATCTGGCTGATCACGTCCGCAAGCTGCTCGGCGGTGAGCAGGCGCGGCAGCGCGTGGGAGAAGTAGGTGGCGTCCTCCTTATTCAGCGGCAGCGTGCGCGCGGTGAGCTGGTAGGTCCGGGAGCTCATGATCGTCCGGACCAGGTACCGCAGGTCGAACTGGTGCTCGGCGAAGTCCTTCGCCAGCGCGTCGAGGAGCGCGTCGTTCACCGCCGGGTTGGAGTCTCGGAAGTCGTCGATCGGCTCCACGATGCCGCGGCCCAGCAGGTGCGCCCAGATCCGGTTGACCACCGCCTTCGCGAAGAACGGATTGTCCTTACTGGTCAGCCACTCCGCCAGCGCCACGCGGCGATCCTCTCCCTTCTCCGTGCCCACGAAGCTGCCGCCCAGCAGCTTCGGCTGCATCACCTTGCCGGTGCGCAGGTGCTCCACCTCGCCGCGCGGGTCCAGATAGACTACTTCGTCGGTGGGCGGTCGGCCGCCGCCGCCCCGCCGCCGGACCTGCCCGAAGAACGCCGCGAACTGGTAGTACTCGTCCTGGGTCCACCGCTCGAACGGGTGGTTGTGGCACTTGGCGCAGAGCATTCGCACGCCCAGGAAGAGCTGCGCGGTGGACTCCGCCAGCGCCTGGGGTGGCACTTTGCCCTCCGAGTCCCGCGGCGCCCGGAAGTAGTTCGCCGCCGGGCTGGCGGCGGTGGAGCCCTTCGCGGTGAGGATCTCGCGGACCATCTCGCTCACCGGCCGGTTCGCCGCAAAGCCGTTCCGCAGCCACTTGTGGTAGGCCGCCGCGCCGTCGTCCCCCATCGTCTCGCTGGCGATCCGCAGCACGTCGGCCCACTTCACGGCCATGTTGTCCGCGAACTCCGGGCGCTGCGTGAGGTCTTCAATGAGCTTCCGCCGCTTCACCGGTGACGGGTCCGCCAGGAACGTGCGCACCTCGGCCGAGGTGGGGAGCAGTCCCACCGTATCCAGGTAGGCGCGTCGCAGGAACTCGCTGTCACCGGACGTAGCGGAGGCGGGGATCTGGAACAGCTTGAGGCGGTCGAAGACGTGCCGGTCGATGTAGTTGTTCTCGGCCGGGCTGGTCCACTGGAAGCCGGGAACCCGCTTCAAGAAGGTTAGCCGGAGGCTCTTCAGCGCGTCCTGGTAGCGGACCAGCACCGCGATGTCGCCCCGGCCCGAGGCCTCGACGAGGCCTTCCCGGCTGATGGTGGCCAGGTCCTCATCGCTGGTGCTCAGCTTGGCCAGGTGCGTAACGTCTCGCACGCTCCCGTCCGAGAACTTGGCCATCGCCACCACGCGCTGCTTCGCGTTCGGCGTCATCAGGGTGCGCGGCGCCGGCAGGAGCGACACGTCCGTGAGGGTGGGCGCGCCCTCGCGATCGTCCCGGGCGCCCTCGCTGATCCACCGGGTGAGCACCTGGTACTCCGGCATGCTCGGGTCCAGCCGCTTGCCGCCGGCATGCGCCAGCTCCACCAGCGGCTTGAGCAGCAGCAGGCTGCGGCCCGGGTCCGCCGGGTTCACGCGGCGACTGCCCCCCTCGCGCACCAGGGCGTGGTAGTCGAGCTCCGGAGCGTAGCCCTGGAGGCTCAGCCGGAGGCCTCCCTTGCCGGTAGGCGTGCCATGGCACGTGCCGGCGCTGCAGCCCAGCTTGGTGAGCGCCGGCACTACCTCGTCCTTGAACGAGACCGGCGGGGCTTCCCCGGCTCGCTCCACGGTTACCTGGATGGTCACCGGCGCCGCGCCGGGCACGGTGGCCGTGACCGTTCCCTGTCCGTTCCCGGCGGGCCGCAGCAGTGGTCCGCTGCCGGGCGCCAAGGTCAGGTTGATCGTCCGGGGGCTGCTGACCGAATACTTCGCAGCGGTGGTCAGATCCTTGACGCTGCCGTCCGCATAGTTGCCGGTGACCACCACGCCCTGCCGGGCGCGCGAGCCCACGAGGGTCACGTTTGCCGGAACCACCGAGATCGACTTGAGCGCTGGGCCTGGCCGGGGGCGCATGGCCGGCTTGCTGACGCCCGGCGCGGCAGAAGCGGCGGAGCCCAGCAGTAAACAGCTAACGAATAGGGGCGATCCGATGACTCTCATGAATGGTTGCAATATCGGGGGCTGTCAGGCGGTGCGGCTGCCCCAGAGCTCGTAGACCGGATGCCCGTCGCGCACGATCGGCAGCGGACGCTTCAACTGGTCGTGCATCTCGGCGCGGTAGTCGATCCCCATCGCGTGGTAGACGGTCGCCGCCAGGTCTTCGGGGGTCACCGGGCGCTCCGTGTAGGTGGAGGTGGTCTCGTCGCTCTTGCCGATCACCTGGCCGGTGCGGATCCCGGCGCCGGCCAGCGTGATACTGTAACAGAACGGCCAGTGATCGCGTCCGGTGCTGTCCGTGCCGCCGTTGGCGGTGATCTGCCCCACGCGCGGGGTGCGCCCGAACTCGCCCATCGCCACCACGAGCGTATCGTCGATCATACCGCGCTCGGTGAGGTCGTCCAGCAGTGCGGAGTAGCACTGGTCGAACGCCGGCAGCAGGTGGTCTTTCTGCTTGGGGAAGTTGCCCTGGTGGGTGTCCCAGAAGTCGGCGGGCATGTTGATGGCGCCGCCCCAGACGATGGTCACCAGCCGCACCCCCGACTCCACCAGCCGGCGCGCCAGCAGGAGCTGCTGGGCATAGATGTTCCGCCCGTACCGGTCGCGCAGCTTCGGGCTCTCCTGGTTGATGTCGAACGCCTTGCGGGCCTCCGGAGAGGTGACGAGGTTGAACGCCCGCTGGTAGAACTTGCCCATCCGCTCGATCCCGGGCGCCTCCTGGATGAGCGGGAACTCGTCTTCCACGATCTTCAGGAGGGAGCGCCGCGCCGTCAGCCGGCCGTCGTTCACCCCCTGGGGGAGGGAGAGCTCCTCCACCTGAAAGCGCGGATCGTTCGGGTCCGACATCACTTTGAGCGGATCGTACTGCGGGCCGAGGACCGCTGCGTGGAGCCCGGGCATCTGGATGCCGGTGTCGCCTACCAGGCCCGGCGAGAGCTGCACGTAGGAAGGGACCTGCCGGGTGGCCGGGGACATCATGGAGACCACGGACCCCAGGGCGGGGTAGTCGTCAAAGTTGAGGCCGAAGTTCGCGACGTCCCGCTTGGGCGCCATCCCGGAGAGGGCGTAGTAGCCGGCCGGCGCGTGGTTCTTGACGTGGTGTGTCATCGAGCGGATGATCGCGAACTTGTCCGCCCGTTTGGCGAGCTGGGGCAGGTGCTCGCAGATCTGGATGCCGGGCACGTTGGTGCCGATCGGCTTGAACTCGCCGCGGATCATCTCCGGCGCGTCCGGCTTCATGTCCCACATGTCGAGCTGGGACTGGCCGCCCATCAGGAAGAAGAGGATGCAGTTCTTGGGCGACTTCCCCGGCTTGCCGGACTTCTTCGCGATCTCCGCCGCCATCGCTTCGGCCTGGAGGAGCTGCGGCAACCCCAGCCCCAGCGTGCCGAGCGCGCCCACCCGCACGAAATCGCGGCGGGTTACCCCGTCGCAGAGCCGGGCGGTGTTGCCTTTGATGCTGATCATCGTTCTGGAGCTTCCTCTCCGCGCTCCCACAGAACCGTGCGGGAGCCGGCGCCGGTACCCCTGGTACTACGCTACCCATTCCTACGAGGTCTGACGGCCCGGGTGCGTTTGAGTTTCCGATGTATTTGCTGTCCCTCGCCGGTCTTCCGCGGCCGAGGCCGAGCGATATCAGGCGCCTGCGACTCAAACCGGTGTTTGAGCCTTCAGCCGGCCGGGGAGTACCCACCAACGAACGAGGCAAGCTTACTGGTAGTCGGATCAGCTTGCTGCTTATGAGGAAGAAACAATGGTCTGGACTATAGTCGCGGTACTGATGGTGTTGTGGCTGCTTGGCTTCATCGGCAACGTGGGCGGCGGCCTCATCCATGCGCTCCTGGTGGTTGCTGCCGTCGTAGTCGTTATCAACCTACTGTCCGGCCGTCGCGCTGTTTGACGTGACGCACGGAGCGCAGCCACGCGCCGCTTTCTGACGGCGCTCAATGTTCACGAATCGCAGCGCAGCCCCGGGGTCGGACACAACCGATCCCGGGGCTGCGCTGCGTTCAAGATCAGACCGGTGCCTGCTCTCCGCCCCACCTCCGGGGACAGGGAGTCGACGCACGGGAGCGGCGTTCCGAGTCCGGCAGGAGATGTTTCGCAGGCGACACGTACGCCGCCCTGGGGCTGGCACCGTCTCAACATGACCGCTTGGCGGATACGGGGACTTCGCCACGGGTACCGCTCTGGCGCCGGGGGAGTGTTCTTTCCCAGCGCCTGAAGTTTTCCAACGGCCTCTTACCCCTCCGCCAGCATCCGGGCCACCTCGGTTGAAAGGTCGCCGAAGTTGCGGTTCAGGAGCGCCTCGCCCAGCTCGTTGATGTCGATGTCGCGGCCGAGCTCCTCTTCCAGGTAGACCACGAAGTCCACCACGTCGAGGCTCTCCTTCAGCAGCGTCTTCGGCGACTGCTCCGCGAAGACGTCCATTACCTCCGGCGGCTGCTTGCCGGCGAAGTAGCCCTTCATTACGTCCAGGATTTCAGTAGATTGCATTGTTTCGGTGTTCGGCGTTTGGTGTTGGGTGTTTGGCGCGGCGGTGTGGGGCGTGGCGGCGGTTGATGTTACGGAAGTCTGGGCGTTCAGGTGTTCAGGCGTTCAGGTGTTGGCGGAAACATTCCAAGCGGATTTGCCTGGTGAACAGCCCCCGGTGTCAGATTGCCCCCGTCCCGTGCCGGCTGGCCGCTCCGAACACCCAACACCGAACACCCAACGCCGCGCGCAGCGCTCAGAGTCGGCGGGCGCGGCCGTAGAGGATGTTGAAGCCGGCGCCCATGGTCAGCAGGTTGATCGCTTCGCCGGGGGCAGCGGTGCCGGCCACGTCTTTGAGCACGTGCACGATGCTGGCGCTGCTCATGTTGGAGTATTCCCGGTAGTGGGCTGCGGAAGGCTGGATCGCCTCACCGGGGATGCCGAGCCGGCGGGAGATCTTCATCAGGAGTAAGAGGCCTGCAGGATGGATCGCCCAGCGCGGCTCGTTTTTCCAGCCGGCTTCCGTCTCGCCCAGTGCCGTGGTGACGAAGTCCCGGACATCGCGGTCGAACGTCTTCTGGTCCGCCAGCGCGAAGCTGTAGTAGTTCCGGTAAGCCCAGCGGATCAGCTCCAGGCCGGTATCCGCCCGCTGCCAGAAGCGCAGCTCCTCCAGCGCCAGCGGATTGCTGCCCACCTCCGGGTTGTCACTCACCCACATCGCCGCCGCGCCGTCGCCGAAGGTGCAGTTCCCCTGCCACATGTCGAGGCCGGTCCCGGTGGTGTCGACCATCGTGGAAGGTACCTCCACCGCGATGACGAGCACGTTCCGCACGGACGCGTCCAGCGACTGCACCAGGTTCAGCGCCTTGATGCTGCCGGTGCAGCCCACGTTCCCCAGGTCCACCATCAGGCTGTTCGGCCGGACGAGCCCCGGCAGGCGATGGGCGGTGCGGTAACTGAGCCCGGGCATCAGGTTACCGCTCGCGGTGGTGGTGACCACCGCGTCGAAGGTCACCCCCGCCGCGTCCGCCGCCGGGATGATCTGCCCCGCCAGGGCGTCCAGGGACCGGTTGGCGGCCTCCTCGAACGCCACGGCGCGGCTCCGGAAGTCGTTCATGGAAGACCAGTCGTCGAGGAGCGTGTAGCGGGTACGCTCGCCCACGAGTTGGAAGCGGAGGAAGTCCCGCAGCCGGGTGTGCTCCTCATCGGCCAGCGGCATCTCGCCGATGATCCGCTCGAACTCGACCAGGAGGCGCGCGTTCGTCCAGGCGTCGCCCGGCTGGGCGCAGAAGATGTCGTTGATAAATCGCATGCAGGTGAAGACCGATCCGAGCGGGCGCTCAACTGGCGCCGCGAGCCTTCTTAGTCTAACGCGGGAGGCTCCCCACAGCACCATGCCGCGATGTGGTAACCAACTATAGGAAAGTTCTCGGATCCTGGAGTCCCTCGGCACTTTAGAAGTAGTTGCGAAGGGACGAAGATCGCTGCACCGCCCCGCCGCAGGCTTGACGCTCGGAGAGCTATCGCCTGGCCAGACGTGCCAACCGCTAGGTCGCCGCCCATGCCGCAGCTCCGGGAGGCCGGAGGCGAGAATCCGCGCGCGGGAGAAACCGGTTATGGGCTTTGCCGGAGGCCGGCCGCGGGGGGAACTTGGGCGAGCGTCAGAACACGGGGCAAGTAGGATCTACCCAGATCCCGCGGCGGCCCCCGCGCTGGATCGCACCCGCTTCGACGAGGCTCCCCAGCACCCGGGACATGGTCTCGCGACGCAGGCCCACGAGGTCGGCTAGCTCCGACTGGCTCAGCGGCATCTCCAGCCAGATCCGCCCCCCGCGCTGCTCGCCGTAACGAGCCGCCAGCAGATGGAGGAGGCCGTGAGCACGTGCCCT
>JAJFMS010001178.1 GCA_020696885.1 Armatimonadota bacterium
TTTGCTGCGTCCGATGGGGTATCATCACGGTGAATGCCTACCGGAGGAGAGAATGACCGCCCCCCACCCTTCCATCCTGGAGTTCGGTGAATGGCTCGCCGGCGAGTACCGCGCCGACGGCTCGCTGGACGCCGTCCGCCTCCTCACCGCACCGGACGCGGCCCCGGCAGACCTTGCCGTACGGCTGGAGGTCGGCAAGAAGTCTTACTACCTGGCGCGCGTCCACCTGGACACCGCTACGCTGGAAGCCGGCTTCGCCACGCTGGATCGCACCGTCAACGAGGAATTGGAGCAGATGATCCTCGATAACGGCGGCAGCCTCGACGATCTCCTCGGCGACGAGTTGTGCGACCTGGGACTGGAGCCGCTCCCGATGAAGCACTACTACGAGCGCCCGGCCTTCCTGTTTGCCGTGCCGCTGTCCTACGAGGGGCTGGACGGCCTCGCCAGCCCGGAGCTACGCAAGCAGGTTACCGGCGTACTGAAGGCCTGCCGGGTTCTGTTCCAGCCCACCGTCGACGAAGCATAGGGCGGAATCCGCAGCGGGCTTCGGGAATCAAATCTCCCGCAGTTGTGCTTCGAGACCATCCAGGTCCGCGGCGTGTCGATCGAGGCTCGCCGCGAGACTGGCGAGCGCCTTCTGCCCTTCCGGCGAAGCCTCCCACGCCCGCAGCGCTCCCGACACCGCCATCCGCCCGAAAGAGAGGTCCACGGCATCCACGTGGGCTTTGAGCGTACTGGCCGTTCCGCGAATCGAGGTCGCGGCTCCGCTCAACCCGCCTCCGATCTCTTGCATCAGGGCCGCTACCTCCTCGGTTCGGGCCACCATGGCTCGGCCCTTCGCAATCAACTCGCGCGTGCTTCTCGACTGTTCTTCCATTGCTCACCACTGTTCGGAGACATCGACTCACCCTATCCCCTATATCACCACCCCGGCCTGCGTCTGTGGACGAAAGTCGGACAGTAGGTCATGGTGAGATCTCCCCTCCGACTTCCTGCCGAGGAGCATCGCTGTGAAGTTCTGGTACTGCGCCCTGACCGTTGCGGCCCTTTGCGCACCTGCGTGTGCGCCCGCTTATGCGCTCGACCCGGGCACCGTCTCGGGGAAGTTCCTCATCAACGGCAAGCCGGTGGAGTTGAAGTTTGCCTACGCGCACCTCCACGATAACGCGGAAGGCATTCTATCCCGCCCCCGGGAGCTGCGCATCTTGCTCACGGACCGGGAAGTGCCGCCAGCAGCGCTCCGGGGAGTGATGCTCCTGCCGGTGGAGCAGCTCGCGATGGAAGGCGGCGTTCAGGGCTTGCTGTTCGAGCTGGACCCCGCGAAGCCTAACTCGATGGTTGAGGTGCTCCTGACGAAGCCCTCGGAGGAAGGTACCTCCCTGATGCGAACCACCCACTCGGTGGAAGGCGCCAAGCTGTTCAAGCAGTGGAAGTTCGAGCCGCTGCGCGTGGTCGGCGCGATCGATCGCCAGAAAGAGTTCGACCCGGACTTCCCCAACCTGAGCGCGTCCAGCTTCGTCCTCGAGTTCAACGCCCCGGTCTTCAAAGAGCCCGCAGTTACGGCGGACCTGAAAGGGCCGGCGGTGAAGACCAGCCCGCAGATGAAGGCGATCCTGGAGGCCCAGAAGGTGATGATCACCGGCAACGTCGCGGCACTGCGCAACATGCAGTCCGTGCGCGCCGCCAAGCAGTTCGAGCTGGCGCTGAAGCTCCAGGGCGTCGACGCCGCCAAGGTGATGAAACAAGGCGCGATCGAGATGAAGCAGATGGTCACCAAGATCCACCGCATCGTCGTCCGCGGCGACCAGGCAGTGGCGCTCGTGGGGAAAGACTCCTGGCTCACCATGGTGAAAGAAGGCGGTGCCTGGAAGATGGATCTCTAGGCGGAGTCGGATCGGCGTGTGGGCGGCGCGATGCGCCGCCCTCTGCTCCCAGATTCCCACATCCCCGTACTTCCAACAGCCGCCCGACACGGTCTAATGGTCTTCCGAGGCCGTGAAACGGTAGAGCTGGACGTCCGGCGTCACGTACTCCGGGCGGAGGCCGGGCACGCCGGTCAACGGCACGGTCGCCCCGAACCACTCCCAGGGATAGCGGATCACCCAGGTGATGCGGTTGGTTCGGAGCCAGGCTGCGCGGGCCTCGACACTCTCGTCGCCTGTGAAAAAGTGGGTCAGCTCCGCCTTCTTCCGCGGCTCGTCCAGCGTCATGTGCCAATGCCCGTGGTAGACGCGGGCACCGGCCAGCGTGGGAGCCCACCCACCGGTGTATTCCCCTCCGAGGGTGATCTCGTTGGAGCCTCCCGGGGCGGCGATGCGCCGGAACACCTCCTGAAGCTCCGGGCCGATGTAGTAGTCGGGCCTTCGCGGGGCGTAGCTCTGAGACTGTCGCACCACCAGCGACGGCATCGCGGGCGCCAGCACCAGCGCGTAGCCCGCCATAGCTGCCGCGACTGCGCCGTCCTGGCGTCCCGAGCGCAGCCGCCGGGATCCGGCTCGCGCCAGGTGTTCCACCCCGGCCACGGCGAGGAGTGCGAGCGGCGCGTGGACCCCACCCAGCAGCCGCGCCTGCTTCCCGCCCATCCGCAGCGGCGTCAGCAGGAACAGAAAGACGCAGACCACCCAGCAGAGCGGTAGCAGCAGGCGGCGGCGCAGCTCCGGGACGAACGCCACCACCAGCGCCGGCGCCAACAATGGGGTATGCGCGATGGCATAGAACCAGAACCCCTGCACCGTGGACCGGTCGTCCGCCAACGCCCGGTAGACCGGGTCGGAGCTGACCAGTCCGATCAGGTAAAAGGCCGCGGGTAGCGCGCCCAGCCCCACCGCCAGCCCATGCGCCGCCACCCACCGGGGCAGCGCCCGGTCTACAATCGCTCGGCACATCCCATAGGTGCCGGCGCCCAGCAGATAGG
>JAJFMS010000178.1 GCA_020696885.1 Armatimonadota bacterium
CGCGGGTCCCGTCCGGGTACCCGGGATATTCCGGCGCCGCCCCGGTGGCCCGGGCAATGGCGTCTGCCAGCACCTGTGCGGTCAGGGGTCGCAGCAGGGCGTGGGAGTAGAAGCGATCGTCCGACCGGTTGACGGCGTTCGGTAGCGACGAGAGCTGATACGTGCGGGACGACACCACCTCCGCGACCAACCGTCGCAGGTCCCAATTCACGGCTTCCAGGCGCTCGCACAGCACGTCCAGCAGCTCCGGGTTGGAGGCCGGGTTCGAGTCGCGCAGGTCATCGATCGGCTCCACCACACCGCGGCCGAGCAGGTAGCGCGCCATCCGGTTTGCCACGGATCGGGCCAGCAGGCGCCGCCCCGGGCCCTGCATCCAGTTCGCCACGGCGGCTTTGCGGGCCGGCGCGGGCTCCTTCGCGCTCCCGGGCGCCGCCTCGTCGCCGGCGAGCAGCAGCCTCGGCGACACGTCCTTCCCGGAGCGCGGGTGCTGCACCTCTCCGCGCTCGCCCTCGAAGATGCGGCCACCCTCGAAGCGGACCCGCGCGAAGTGGGCCGCGAACCCGTAGTAGTCGTCCTGCGTCCACCGGTCGAACGGATGGTTGTGGCAGCGAGCGCATTCCAGGCGCACCCCCAACAGGCTGCGGGTGACGAACTCCGCCTGCTCGCGGGGATCGGCGGCGGTGCGGTAGAAGTTGGCGGCGCCGTTCTCCGCCACGCTGCCGTCCGCTCGCAGCAGGCTGCCGACGGTCCGGTCGAGCGGCACGCCGCGCGTCACATGATCGCGCAGCCAGGTGTGGTAGGCGACCGCCGGCCCTTCCCCCAGCCGCCGCGAGCTGAGCTGCAGCAGGTCGGCGAGCTTCAGGGTCCAGTAGTCGTTGAACTCGGGGCGCTTCAGGGCTGCCTCGATCGCCTGCCGCCGCCTGGCGTCCGAGGGCGGCTCCGCCAGGAAGGCGCGGACCTCCTCCGGGGAGGGCAGCGTGCCGAGCACATCTAGATGGAGGCGGCGGAGGAAGGTGGCGTCGTCACACGGCGGCGAGGGTGGGAGGCCGACCCGCTCCAGCAGGCGCCCCACGGCGCGGTCCAATGGGCCGCTCGCCAGGAGGGCCGCGGCGCTGGCCGGCGCGTCCGAGAAGCGGACGCCCACCCGCACCGCGGTCACCTCGCCCAGGTATCGCACCGCCACGGTGGCGACACCCCGTCGCAGCACGGTGACCCGACCCTCGGGCGTGGTCTCGGCGATCCCGTCGTCATTCGAAGTGAAGAGCGCCAGCGAGGTCACGTCTTCCTGGGCGCCGTCCGCGTAGCGCGCCCGCACCGCGAGCTGCACCTCCCGGCCCACCTGAGGGAGCAGGGAGTCCGGCGGCGTTACCGCCAGCCCGACGAGACGCCGCCGCTGTTCGCCGTAGGGAGCGCCCGCGGCGATCCACCGGCGCAGGCGCAGGAAGCGGGGATCCGTGGGCGCCAGGCGGCGGCCGCCCCCGTGCGGCACCAGGCCCGCGGCCTTCCGCAGCAGCAGGCTGGCGTCCGGGTTGGCCAGGTGCACGCGCCGGGCGCCGTACTCGCGGGTGATGCGCTGGTAGTCCGCCTCGGGGTCGTACCCCAGCAGGCTCAGCCGGAACCCGCCCCGGCCCACCGCGGCCCCGTGGCAGGCACCGCTGTTGCAGCTAGCCCGCGTCAACACCGGCAGGATCGAGGTTGCGAAATCCGGCGCTGCGGCCTGCGGGAGCGTCTTCGCGGCGGCCGGCGCCCTGGGCGACACGGTCGCGGCGTGGCCGGGAGCCCCGACCATCGCCGCGAACAACCCCACTATCGCCGCCCACGCCTTCACTTCTTGAGGCGCTCCACGAACGGCGTGCCGGACTTCTGGGCGTATTCCGTGCCGTATTTCAGGAACAGCACGCGCACCCAACCGTCCACCGCCTGCTTGCGCAGACCGGCATCGTCCTTGACGTACTCCTCTACCTCTC
Source organism: Armatimonadota bacterium (assembly GCA_020696885.1). Next base: position 1,968 of record JAJFMS010000178.1, read on the forward strand.
GCAGCACGCGGTCTACGGTCGCGTTATCGTTACTCGGCTGGATAAAGGCTCGAAGCAGGCCGAGCAGCTTCGGATCGGTCGGCGCGGCGCCCGGGATCGAGCCGCGCTCCGACGCCGGGGCCGTCCCCGCCGGAGCCTGGCCGCGAAGCTGCGCCACTTCTTGCCGGAGCGTGCGGATCTCCGCCACCAGCGCCGCAAACGCCGCCCGCAGCCCTTCGGGGGTAGAGACGTCCAGCTTGGCCGGGTCCAGCTCCGGCATCCGCTCGGTGCGAGCCGCCGCGGGTCGTCCGGGACGCTGCACCGTCCCCCGTCGCCGCTCCAGTAGCTCTTCCGCGGTGGGCGGCTTTGGATCTCCCGCGAGAGCGGACAGGGCTTTCAGCACCGCCGGGCCATCCGCGATCCCGGGCTGCACCAGCGCGAAGTTCGCCGTTACCTGGTTGCCCTTGCCGACGACGATTGTCATCAGGCACTTCTTGTTGAGGCCGTAGTTGCCCGGTCCTTCCGGCCCATCTAGGGAGATCGTGATCGGCGCCTGGGTCCGCAGCGACTGCGCCACCTGCGGCAGCCGCGCTTCGGAGGCCACGCGATCGTCCGTCAGGAACACGATTACCGTCATCAGCGCGTCTTTGTGCTCCACGCCGTACTGGTCTACCGTGTTCAGCAGGGGGACCAGCGAGCGCTCCAGCGCGTGCACGAATACCACGACGGTGGGCGCGCCGCCGAACTGGGTGACGTAGTCCACCTCTTTTCCGCGGCTCGGCCCAGTGACGTCGAACACCCGGAACGGGGTGAGCTTTTCGCCCGGCTGCGGGCCGGAGAACACCTTCTCCTGCGCGGCGGCGGGGAGGCTCCCCAGGGCGAGGAAGAGCGCGGCGCCCGCCAACGCGACGAGCCGGCCGGCTAGACCGGCAGCATTGCCGGAAATGAATGAGTGTGGGTGGAAGTTCATGGAATGGTCCGGAAAAGACAGCAGCCATCCCTTTGGACGTTTCGTCCGGCAAGAAGTTGTGGGCGAGTCACTGGGCCAACCACAGGTTGCCGGCAAGACCGTCGGGAACGTCAATCATAGTGATGATTGTTTGGTAAAACTGTTTTTCGAAGTTTCGAAACTGCGGGTAGCGGCGGGCTCCGCGTCATCATCCATTAGTTCCCGCGTAGCGACCTGCATTGCCGACCGGTAGACGCTATTGCTTCCTACCAGAAGAGGCCGTCTTCTTCCGTCAACCGATGTAGTAGTTGGGAGCCCGCCCGGATAGCGGACAGGAACGCCCAGGCGGAGCGCAGCACACGGTCTCCCGAAAGACTCGATGCGAGAGAAATCGCAGGGCTAATCCGGCCCGGGTGGCTAACGCAACATTCTTGGTCGCTAACTTGCTATCACCGATAACCGATAGATGTATTAAGGGCCGCCCTGCCCGGATGTTTGGAGTAGGTTCGATCAATCGATTGGTGGGTCCGACAACGTGGCTGTGCTGGAGGGTGGAATGAGGCTGACCCGAGCGGGTATCAGAAGCAAACGACGCGGTACCACGCTGATCGAAGCGATGGTGGCGCTTGCGGTGACCGGGATGGCCATCGCCACGTTCGCGACCGCGTTTCCCTTCGCCAGCAGCAACATCTCGCGGAGCCGGCAGAGCGAGGTGGCTACGAACGCGTGTCAGCTTCAACTGGAGTACTGGCGAGATGTGGGCTACGCTTCGCTGCCGCTTCCGGCAGGGACGCAGTCCTTGAGCCAGCCGTTCACGCCGCCTTCCGGCCTGAACGGCGGGACAGCAACGGTAGCCTTCACCCGGGTTACGGATACGATGACTCCCACTTCCGTCGATACCGGCAGTATCCGCGTGCAGGCCACGATCCGGTGGACCGGTACCGGTCGTGACGGCGGTGAAGTGACACTCACCAGCCTTGTCGCTCAGTAGTCTGGAAACCTTTTCCCATGCGACAGTTCCGGATCTCTCCTCGACGGCGCGGTACCACGCTGGCGGAAGTCCTCATCAGCGCCAGCATCTCCACCGTCATCGTTGGTGGCCTCATCGCCTTCTCACGATTCCAGCAGATGACCTGGCTGGATGGGTGGGCGGCCACTTCAACCCAGTCGGCGGCGCAACTGGCCCTGCAGCGAATCGCGCCCGACATCCGCTGTGCCCGCCGCGTAGTAACGGCCCAGTCGTCAGCCAGCCGGCTCTCGCTGCAGATGCCGCAGTACGCGGCCGACGGCAGTCTGGTGGTGCCGATGCAGGATGGAGAGCTCCTCTCCTACTATCTTTCGGACCGTACCGGCAGCCCACAAGCCAGCGGCGGCATTCTGTGGCGCTCGGTTAATGGGGTTCCCAGTTCCGCGTGGGCGCTGCAGGGCACCGGCGGACGCATTACCCTGGGCACGGGCGGGCTGACGTTCAGCTACCTCCCGGCAGTCGATCCTACGGTGGTAACGGTCACAATCAACGCTTCTTCCACTGCCGGCACGCGCACCAACCGTCTCTCCACCTCGCAGGAGGTACTCCTGCGGAATCACGGGCTGTAGCGTTCGGGACGTGAGCGTCCAACATCCGGCCTGGAGTAACACCAATGTCTCGACTTCGTGCCCGGCGCGGCTACGCGCTGTTGACCGCCACCGCCGTGATCACCTGTATGGCGATTCTGGGCGCCTCACTCCTGAGCATGGCCGGGGCCTCCGGCCGGATTGCCACGCGCCGCCGACAGAACGCCGAAGCGTTGCAACTGGCGATGGGGGGGATGGACCTGGCTGTCCGCCGCTTAAAGGACAATCAGGCATATACCGGCTTTGCCGCGCAAGCGCTGGGTGGGGGGACGCTGGCGCTTTCGGTGAGCACGCCCGCCAGCAACGCGGACCGCCGCATCGTCACCAGTACGGGAGTGGTGAGCGGAGGCGCGTATGCTGTCACTCGCACAATCCGCGGCACGATGGACCTGGGGGTGATTCCGCCGTTGTTCTACAACGCGCTGGCGGCCAGAGAGAGCTTCATCCTGAACGGAAACATCACCACCGGGTCCACGCCCACGCCCGCCCAGGGGAACGTTCACTGCAACCAGAACGTGACGATCACCGGGACCTCCGGCATCGTCGACGGACGGGTCACCGCCACCGGATCAGTGATCACCTCCGGCACGCCTACGGTCACCGGCGGTCTCTTTTCGGGGATGCCGCTGATGGACTTCCCTGTGATCGATAGCAACTTCCAGGCCAAGGCGCTGCTGAACGGGGCTACCACCGGCAGCGTCAGCGTGAGTGATGGACGGCTCATTCAGGGGAAGATCAACGGCAACCTGACGGTCGGAACGCCGAACGGCTGCAAAGTGACAGGGGTGGTCTGGGTGACCGGAACCGTCACGGTGACCGGCCCCGTCACCGGGAAGGGAACCATCGTGGCGAACAGCACGATGGCGCTGGATGCCCGCAATGATTATCCTGTCGGGGATCTCAATAACGTGGCCTACATCACCACTTCCACGGCCACGCCGGCCGTCACCCTCGGCGGAAACCGGCAGTTCAAAGGCATCATCTACGCGCCGGATGGGGGTGTAAAGCTTAACGGTAACCCGGAGCTGATCGGCAGCGTCCTGGCCCGGGCGGTCGAGTTCAATGGCAACCCGATTATCCGGCGTTGGACCGACTTCACCAATGATCCAATACCCCTGCCGTCGATGTTTCAGCTTCGTGGGTGGGAGGAGCCGTAGCCCGCACGCGCTCCCAGCGAGCGGGACACGCGCGCCGAAGCGCTTCTCCACTTCTCGAACAAGACGATACGGGCCGGGTCAGAGGGGCGCGGAGCCCCGTTTAGTGCGCGGTGTCGGGGAGCTCCCACAGCGCGATCCGCCCGCCGAGGTTTCCCGTGACCACGGTGCTGCCGGAAGGAGAGAAGGCCAGCGCGCTGAGTGGCCGGGTCCCGTCGCGTCCTTGAGCCAGCAGTTTGCCGGTGACACCGTCCCAGATGGAGACTCCACCCTCCGAATGGCCGGTAGCCACTCGCCGCCCGTCGGACGAATACGCAACGGAGTGAGTAAAGCTCGGAGCTAACGGAGAATTCACCACCAAGACACGAAGGCACAAAGAGGAGGCAGGGGAACCTTCTCTTCGTGCCTTTGTGACCTGGTGGTGACGATTCATGCCGCCCGGGATCACCCGCGATGGATCAACTCCGTTCTCGTCCTTGTACCCACCCCACGCCAGTTTGACAGGAGTCCGGCTGCTCCAGCCGGCCTAGCAGCGCGGATGCTGGGGTGATCGGCCGCCTGCCTGACCGGCGGGACTCCTGCAGTCACGCGTCAGCGCTTCCTGGTTCCGAAGCGCATTTCCGGGCAGCCGTGCCCGGATGCCTCCGGGACTCCGCGGCAATCGCGCCGTTGTGGTCGCCATCACCCCGCCGGGCCACCCGATTCCTTTCCCTTTTCGCGTCTTTTCGCGTGTTTCGCGGGCAAATCCCTCCGCTACCCGCGCGTCTCCGCCATCTCGCGGGTCCGCTGCCGGAGCATCAGGCGCACCGGGGTGCCGGAGAAGCCGAAGGTCTCGCGGAGTTGGTTCTCCAGGTACCGCATGTAGGTCTCGTGTACGATCTTCGGGTTGTTCACGAACAGCGCGATGGCCGGCGGCTTCACCGCGACCTGCGTGGCGTAGTAGATCTTGAACTCTCGACCGCCGCTGGTGTAGGGGCGCCGATCGGAGGCTTCGCGGATCACCCGGTTCAGCTCGCTGGTAGGCACGCGCATCGAGTGGTTGTTCGAGACGTCGCGGCAGGCGTCGAGGAGGTCCGACATCCCCTTGCCGCGCTCCGCGGAGCCGACCACGATGGGCGCCCACTTGAGGAACGGCATCTGGGTGCGGATCTGCGTGCCGAACTCGCGCGGCGTCATCCCCTTAATGAGGTCCCACTTGTTGACGAAGATCACGCAGCCCTTGCCGGCGTCGTCGATGAGGCCGCCGACGCGCTTGTCGCCGTCGACGACGCCC
>JAJFMS010001179.1 GCA_020696885.1 Armatimonadota bacterium
GTCGGTGACGCCGGAGTCGATGACGAGTGACGCCACCGTGTGCCACTGCAACGGGGTGAGCAAGGGCGACATCCTGGAGTGCGTGGCGGGCGGCGGCTGCAGCCTGCAGGCGGTGATGCGGGCCACGCGGGCCGGCACCGGCTGCGGCTCCTGCAAAGGCCTGGTGCGCGTGCTGGTGGAGCGGAACCGCGCTACAGCCGAGCCCGAGCCGGCAGTCTTCTCGCTGACGGGGGGGATCGCCTGATGACGGCCACCCACTGCCCCTACTGCGCGCTTCAGTGCGGCATGAACCTGGTCCGTGTGGAGGGCCGGCTGGAAGTGTCCCCGCGTAGCGACTTCCCCACGAACCGGGGCGGTCTCTGCCAGAAGGGCTGGACCTCCACCGACCTGCTGGACCACCCGGACCGCCTCACCCAGCCGCTGGTGCGGGACGCCAAAGGCGGCGACCTGCGACCGGCCAGCTGGGAAGAAGCGCTGGACCGGATCACCGTCGAGATCCGCCGGCTGCAGGGTGACTACGGCCGGGATGCCGTGGGGATCTTCGGGGGCGGCGGGCTCACCAACGAGAAGGCGTATCTCCTGGGCAAGTTCGCTCGGGTGGCGCTGCGCACCGCGAACATCGACTACAACGGCCGGTTCTGCATGGCCTCCGCCGCCGCGGCCGGCATCCGGGCTTTCGGTGTGGACCGCGGCCTGCCGTTTCCGCTGGTGGACATCGTGCGCACTGATGCGATCCTGATGTTCGGCGCCAACCCGGCGGAGTGCATGCCGCCGGTGATGCAGTACTTCGACGAGCAGCAGCGCCGGGGCGGGCAGCTCATTGTAGTGGACCCACGGGCTACCGCTACCGCGCTGGGTGCGAGCCTGCACCTGCGCACCACCGGCTGGGAAGCGGTCCGCCGCGTGGCCACTTCGTACTGGCCGGAGCGGGTGGAGCGGATCACCGGGGTGCCGGTGCGGAAGCTGGAGCAGGCGGCGCACATCCTGGGCGAGGCCGCCACCGGGATGGTGCTCACCGCCCGGGGCGCAGAGCAGCAGAGCAAAGGGACCGATACCGCGCTGGCCTGTATCAACCTGGCGCTGGCCATGGGTAAGGTCGGCCGGCCGAACTGCGGGTACGGCTGCCTCACCGGCCAGGGTAACGGCCAGGGTGGCCGCGAGCACGGCCAGAAGGCGGACCAGCTCCCCGGCTATCGCCTCCTCGCCAACGCGAACGACCGCGCCCACGTGGCCCGGGTGTGGGGTATCGATCCGGACGACCTCCCCGCCCCCGGCAAGTCCGCCTACGAACTGCTGGACAGCCTGGGACCCGAGGGCGGCGTACGGGCGCTGCTGGTGTTCGGCTCCAACCCGGCCGTTTCGGCGCCGCGTGCCGGTCACGTGCAGCAGCGGCTGGAGTCGCTGGAGCTGCTGGTGGTGGCGGATCCGTTCCTCTCCGAGACTGCGGCGCTGGCGGATGTGGTCCTGCCGGTCGCGCAGTGGGCCGAGGAGGAGGGCACGATGACCAACCTCGAAGGCCGCGTGATCCTCCGCCGCCGGGCCGCGGAGCCCCCGGCCGGGGTGTGGACGGACGCACAAATCCTCACCACCCTGGCAGAGCGGCTCGGGAAGGGCACGGGCTTCTCCGCCGACCCCCGCACCATCTTCGACGAGCTGCGGCGCGCTACGGCCGGCGCTACTGCGGACTACGTGGGCATCACCTACGAGCGGATCTCGGAGGAGAACGGCGTCTTCTGGCCGTGCCCCGGTACCGAGCACGAGGGAACGCCGCGGATGTTCCAGGAGCGGTTCAACACCCCGGACGGCCGCGCGCGGTTCCATGCGGTCGAGCATCGCCCGGCTGCGGAAGAGCCGGACGTGGAGTATCCCTACTTCTTCACCACCGGCCGGGTGATGCAGCACTACCAGTCCGGCACGCAGACCCGGCGGGTGGAAGCACTGGACCAGGCCGTACCGGAAGTGACATTGGAGCTCCACCCGGCGCTGGCCCGCACCCTGGGGATCGTGAACGGCGACCGCGTGCAGGTAACCACCCGGCGCGGCATCGCGTTCGCCCGGGCCAAACCCACGCCCACCATCCGGCCGGACACCCTGTTCATGCCGTTCCACTGGGGCGGCAAAGGCCGGGCCAACCTCCTGACCAACCCGGCCCTCGACCCGATCTCCCGGATGCCGGAGTTCAAAGTCTGCGCCGCAAAGATCGAGAAGCTCGATCCCCTTCCAACACCTGAACACCTGAACACCTGAACACCCGAACAGCGCGCCCATACCGGCCTCTCACGCTGGCTGCCGCGCCTCCCCAATACCTAACACCTAACACCCAATACCCACCCGCACCCGGAGTATTACGATGGATAGACAAGAGCACCTCGTCGTTATCGGCAACGGTATGGTTGGCGCGAAGGTCGTGGAAGAGATTCTGGCCCGCGACCGCCGCAAGTTCCGCGTCACGATGTTCGGCGATGAGCCGTACGGGAACTACAACCGCATCCTGCTCTCGAACGTCCTCAACGGGTCCCAGAGCAGCAAAGAGATCTTCATCAACCCGCTGGAGTGGTACGACCACAATGCGGTCACGCTCCATGCCGGCGTTCGCGTCACCGGCATCGACCGGGCCCGCAACACCGTGACCGCCAGCGACGGGACCACGGAGCGGTACGACCGCCTGATCCTGGCCACCGGCTCTCGCCCGTTCGTGCCGCCGATGGAAGGCA
>JAJFMS010000179.1 GCA_020696885.1 Armatimonadota bacterium
GCACCAGCTTTAGCGACGGGTCCACTTGGTGGAGCGCACGCGCCAGCCGGTAGCCCTCGCGCATCAACTCGAGGCGGAACCGCGGCGTCGTTAGCGACTCGCGCAGCTTCCGCGGGATGAACACGCGCAGCGTGGCGGAGTCGTTCCGAGCGTTCAGCTCCAGCCGCACCGCCTTCCCCTCGCCCTCCCCGGCCGCCTCATTGGTCCTTTTCAGCAGCTCCCGCTCGCGTCCGGTGTCCATCACAATCGGCGGCTGCTTCTTCTGATAGCGGAAGAGCGAGGTCGGCTGATCCAGATCGCCATTGGCAGACGTGCGCTGGGTGGCGGTCATCAGCCCAGCCATCACCAGCACGATCCCACAGAGCGCGGCACCGGCCAGCGCGCCGACGCGCTGCAGCGACTCTCGCACCAGCAGCGAGGTGGCGATCGGCTGGCTGCGGCCTTCGATCACAGCCTCCCACTCGGCCCGCTGCTGGCGTGCTTCCAGCATCTCCTCAGTCCGGGCGAGCTTCGCCCGAGCGGCATCGCTGGAGGGACTGAGCTCTAGCGCTAGTTGGTACCAGTGCCGGGCCTCGTCCATACGCCCCTGGTCCTGGTAAATGTCCCCCAGCAGCGAGTGCGCGCTGGAATTGCCGGGATCGAGGCGCAGCACGTCGGCGCACTGGTCTGCGGCCAGGTCCCATTTGCCGCGCATGCGCAGCAGGTTTGCCCGGAGCAGGCGTGACTCGGCAGACGAGCCGGGACCGGCGGCCTGGGGAGTGCACAGGTCGCAGATCAGGCCGGGGCTGGCTAACTTGGTACCGCACTGGCTGCAGTACATCGGCAAAAACCAGGAGACATCGGCTCTTCCCGGCGGTGAGCGGGGAGGAGCCGATTGTTAATCAAAAGCGACCGAGCGGTGGCGGAAGCGTTCCACCGGTCCCCGCACCGCCGGAAGTCGCCGGGCCGGCGGGGAACCCCTGGCGGTAACTGGAATTCCAGCCGGGCGGAGTGGATGGGGTAGAAGGTGCAGACGGGTCCATCGGCGTAGTCATCGCGGGATCCACGCCTACCGCTCCCGGAGCTCCGAGATCACCGGCCGGACCGCCCAACCCTGCGGGTCCCCCCATCCCGGCCGCGCCCGACTGGAGCTGGCCGAGGTAGATCTTAGCATTCTTGGCGTAGGTGCTGCCGGGAGCCGCGGCCATCACCGCCTGGAACCGCAACTGCGCGAGCTGCGGGTTCTTGTTCATCTGGTTGAGACCGTCTTTGTAGAGGACGTCGGCCTTCCAGAGCGGGATCTTGTCGGAGGCATCCTTCGCTTCCGACCGGTCCGCGGCCGATCCGGTGCCCTGCTGCACCCGCACCACCACCGCCGTGGCATCGTCGAACGCCTTGGCGGCGCCGTCCACGTTCCCCTGCAGCGACAGTGCCTGGCCAAAAGCGATGTAGGCCTTCGCAGAATTGGCGTTCAGCTCCAGCGCCTGCCGGGCAAACTTCTCCGCTTCAGGACCCTTGCCCGCCTTCACATTTAGTTGCGCCACTTCAGCGGCGGCCCGGGCGGCGTTCCCCCGGATCACCTCTTGCTGCGCTCCCTTCACTTCCTTCAGCGCCTGCAGGTAGCCGTCTAGTGCTTCCTCAAACCGCCCTTGCCGGAACGCCTCCTCGGCAGACTGCTGGACCTTGGTCGAAGCGACACTAGCCGTGTCCGAGCGGAACTGGTCGTAAGCCTTCACCGACGCCCAGACCACCGTGAGGACAATGCCGGCGATTACGATCGCAACCGCCAGCCACGGCAGAATCCATTTGAACTCCGATCCGCTCTCGGAGCGCGCGGCGCGTCCGCGGGCCGGGTAGGCCTGCGGAGCATTCGGCATCGCGCCGGGAGGCGGATAACCGTTCGCTGCCGGCGCCGGATACCCGTTAGGAGGCTGCGGCGGGTAGCCATTAGCCCCCTGCGGGAGATATCCGTTGGGGCTTGCCGGGCTGTAGCCATTGGCCGGGGGGGCTCCCCCCGGGGACCCCCAACTGGTCGCGGGCGGGGCGCCGTTCGGGCGCGCTCCGGGTCCCGGCGTGCCGCCCCAGGGCGCGGGAGGCATCGGCCGCGCCCCTTGCGGCGGCCGTTGGTTCTGGTTCGGAGCCACGCTGCCCGGCGAGGCGCCGAATACCGGACGAGGCATCGGTCGCGCGCCCTGATTCTGGGGCGGCTGACGCACCGCAGGCGACGGGGTTGTCGAACGGGACGGCTGGGAGGGCCCGGCGCCGCGGGACGCCGGGATCGAGGCGGCAGACGCGTGCCGGGGGCTGCCACCCTTGGATACCAGTTGCAGATCTTCTGCGAACTCCGCCGCCGACCGATACCGGCGGTTGGGATCCTTCGAGATCGCCTTGCGGATGATCTGCTCCACGCCGTGCGGGGCTCCCACCATCGGAGCCGGCTCGACGTTCATGATGTTGTAGGTGATGGTGATGACGCTGTCGCCGGTGAACGGCTTCCGTCCAGCCACCATCTCGTACAGCATCACGCCGAGGGAGAAGATGTCGCTGCGCTTGTCGATCCCCTTCCCGGTCACCTGTTCCGGAGACATATAGCTGGGGGTACCGAAGATCTGGCCATCCGCGGTGAGCGAGGCCTCGAACGTGATGCGGGCGATGCCGAAGTCGGTGATCACCACTCGCCCATCCGGCTCCAGGTGGACGTTGTCCGGCTTGATGTCCCGGTGGATCACGCCGTGCTTGTGCGCGTAGTCCAGGCCGTCCGCCACGCAGGCGGCAATGCGCAGCGCTTCCTGGAGGGGCATGGCGCCGCGCTGGCGGATCACGTCCCGGAGGGATTGTCCCTCCAGGAACTCCATCGCGATGAAGTACCGCCCCTGCGCCTGCCCGTGATCGAGGATGCGGACGATGTTGGTGTGCTTCAGCCCGTGGGCCGAACGGGCCTCACGCGTGAACCGCTCGATCCGCTCTCGCCGCCCCTCGCCGACGAGATTCCCCGGAATCTGCAGCTCTTTGAGCGCGATCCGTTTCCCCTGGGCAGGGTCCATCGCCTCGTAGACGATGTCGTTGCTACGAGCGATCTCCCGGATGATGTGGTATCGGCCCAGCGTGTTCGCGGCCAACTAATCGCCCTTCTAAATTGCCCGGTCCCGGCACGACCGATCCCTCATGACCTATGGCGGATTGTACCCACGCTCAAGGTCCTCTGCAACATCCACGGCTAGACCCGCACGTGCTACACCTTCTTGAAGAGACGACCGAACAGCCCGGGCTTTCCAGGCATCCCCGGCGCCATGCCGTCCGCGGCCGCCGTCATCACCGGCGCCGGCGGCACCTGGACCGCGGGAAGCGGTGCTGCCGCCTCGACGTGACCGTTCTGGGAGGCCTCGGGCGCCGCTGCTGCGCCTGCCCCGGCTTCCTCCGGGGCGGGCCACTGCTGAACGTCCACCACGTGCAATATGAACGCCGTAATGTTGTCTTTGCCGCCGTACTGGTTCGCACGGTCGATCAGGTTCCACGACGCCACCGAGGGCGAGCCCTGCGCCAGGAGGTCCCGGATCTCGTCGTGCGGGATCATCCCGCTCAGCCCGTCCGAGCAGAGCAGGTAGCGATCGCCGGGCAGGAGCTTCACCGTGCTCACTTCCGGCTCTACCTCGGGCGCCCCGCCCATCGAGCGGGTGATCACGTTCCGGAACGGCGACGATTCCGCCTCCTGGAGTGTCATCGTGCCGGAGCGGACCTGCTCGGCCACCCAGGAGTGGTCTTCCGTGAGCTGATCCAGCACCCCGCCCCGCAGCAGGTAGCACCGGCTGTCCCCCACCTGGGCGATGAACAGGTCGTCGTCTCGCACCACCGCCACGGTCAGCGTGGCACCCATGCCGCTGCGGCCCGGAATGGTCCGGGCCACGTCGACGACGTAGGCGTTGGCCTCTTTGACCGCGCTGTGCAGACTACGCGTTACGTCCGGGCTGCTGTTCGAGAAGTAGGAGCGGACGAACACGTTGAGCGACAGTTCAGACGCGATTTGCCCTGCCGAGTGTCCGCCCATTCCGTCCGCAACCGCGTAGACCCGACCTTTGGTCGCCAGGACGTGCGGCTCGTCCGGCTCCAGGTAGTCGAACTTGTCCTCGTTGTTCTCGCGGACGCGCCCGAGGTCGGTTTTTGCGCCGAAGGCTATGTAAGCGTGGCAGCGCGGGAGGGCGGACGACTTGGTCGCCCATCCCGCTTCCAGCTCTTCCGCCTCGATCGGCGCCGTGATGTCCTGTTCTTCATGCATCTGGCTGTGCACCCGGCCTGGTCACGCCGCTTTGAGGCGGCTGCTACGCGGAGACTACTCCACCGCCTCGGGCGCGGGTTCCTCCTCGGTCGGCATGGCCATCATCGTGGCCTCGACGTCGGAAGCTGGAAGACCTCGGGACGCGAACGTCACGTCGGTCTTGGCGAACCGGACCACCGTACCCTCGGAGATCGGCGTCGGATCGTTCGCCGCCAGGCGCTGGCCGCTGACGAAGGTCCCGTTGGTGCTGCCCAGGTCGGTCAACACGGCGCCGCCGTCATCGCAGTTGATCTCGGCATGCCGTCCCGAAGCAAAGGCATCCACCAGAACGATCTGGTTGGTAGAGCGCCGGCCGAGCGAGTTCACCCCGCGATAAAGCAGGTATTCGGTGCCGTCTCCCAACCGGAGCGCCGCCACCGGCCCGCCGCGATCGTCCACCGGCGCGGGAACTGCGGCGGGAGCCGCGGCGGGAGCGTCGGCAGGCGCGGCGGCAGCGGCCGGCCGCGCAGCCGCTCCGGGCAGCGTCACCGTGAGATGGATACTGCCGAACCGCACGGCGTCCCCGGTATAGGCGGTGGCTCGCTCGCCCGGCCGCACCGGCTTCCCGCCTACGAAGCTGCCGTTCGTGCTGCCCAGGTCTTCCACGATCAACTGTCCCGCTTCCAGGGTGACCTGGGCGTGCCGCCGGGAAACCGTGGGATCGGGAAGCAGGATGTCCGTGCCTTCCCGCCCGACGGTGTTCACGCCGGTGTTGAGCACGAGCTCCTTACCGCTGGCCGGCTCCACCAGCCGCGCCAGCTGCGAGATATCCGGCATCGGCGCCACCTCCGCCGGTGCGGAGCCGAACATCAGGCCGCAGTCCTGGCAATAGGCGGTGCCGGGGCCGTTGGGCGTGGTGCACACCGGGCAGGTAATCGTGATCGCCTGCTGGGTGGCGTCCCCGCCGTACCCCATCCCCGCCGGGCCGGCGGGAGCCATTATTCGCGTTGCGTCTCCCCCGGCTGGATACGACTCCGGAAAGTCCGACTGCACGATCGTCCGTTCTTCCATGGCTAGCCTTTTCGTTTCCCGAGGTCGAGATCGAGCATCGTGCCGATCAGGGTCTTCTCAGCGTCGCCGGACCCGCTGCGGAGTCCCTGAATCGCCTGGCCGACTTCCGCGGCCTGCTCTTGCATTCCGGACTGCACCAGGAGCATCTGCGTGCGCTGGAGATCCTGCATCGCCATGCCGGTGCTCAACTGCTGGGTCTTCAGGCCCATCATGGTACGCTCGATGTTCCGGGACGCGCGGGCCACTTCCAGTTCGCGCTGCACCGTCCCGTTCACGCCGCTGGCGACCATGGAGCCGTCCGTGACGAAGTTGAACACCAGGTCACCCTCGATCCGCTGGTTGAAAGCGCCGGTGACGCAGTCGTCGTAGCTCACCTCGGCGCGTGCAACGCGGTAGGTCGCGGCGGGGCGGCGGCCCATATTCAGCTCCACCAGCGTTCGCAGCGAGGCGCCGCGCTCCAGATCCGGCAGTTGCACGTCGACGGTACGGGGACCGAACGCCGGCTGCTGGCCGTAAACCTGGCGCACCTCTACCCACTTGCCCAGCACGAGCCGGAGGCGGATGTTCTTGGCCACCAGGGTCAGAAGCTGTTCCAGCTCACTCCGGAAGACCTCCGGGATCAGCACCGGCCGGGCGATGTAGTAGTAGTTGCCGCCGCCGCGCTTGGCCAGCCCGGCCAGCAGTTCCTCGTTGTATTCCGGCCCGAACCCGAGCGCTGTGGTGGAGATCCCGCGGGTGCGCTGCTCGGCGGCACAGCCCACGATGGAGCTGTAGTCTTTGACGCCGGAGGTCGGCTCGCCGTCCGTGAGGACCATTACGCGGTTGACGTACCCTTCAGACCGGACCGACGCCACCTGCGACGCGCCCGCGGCGATGCCGTCGTAGAGGTTGGTGGTGTTGCCCGGCTGGATCCGGTTGATGTGCTCCTTCACCAGCGCCTTGTTCACCACGCGCCGGGCCGGCATCACCACCTCGGAGCGATCGTCGAAGGTGACGACGCTGAGGATGTCGTTCGGGTCCATCAGGTCGACCACGTGACCGCAGGCCCGCTTCACGTAGTCGAGCGGCTCGCCTTCCATCGACCCGCTGCGGTCGATCACCAGGCACAGGTTCACCGGCATCCGCCGACCGAACACCACTCCGGACGCGTCCACCTGGACGATCGCGTGCTCCACGGAGCTGCGGAGCGAGTGGGCGAACTGGTTGCCCGGAATCAACTCGATCGAGAGCGCGTTCTGCGAGCCCGACATCGCGGTGCGGCCGGGATCAAAGCCGCCGGCTCCCGGATAGCCGGGGCCGGGTGAGAGCTGCGTCGCCTCGCCCACGCCGCCCCACGGCTGGGATCCGATAATTCGAGTGCTGTCCATCGCGAGGGACCGTCCTTTCGTATCGCGGCGGCCAAACCGAGTGCTTGCCGGTCGCTCGAGTCGCTATTCGATACCGCGAGTTTACCGGAGTTCGTAAAGTCGTCGCCGGAGCACGTTTCCGACGGCCATTTCCATAGATGCCTAAGGGCAGTCTAAGGTTCCGCTGCTTCATGCATTAGCGGGCGGCAGCTCGTACGGAGCCGGCGCCACCATCCGCAGAGCATGTTCGGCGTGGGCATGGGCA
>JAJFMS010000180.1 GCA_020696885.1 Armatimonadota bacterium
CACCCCCGGGTCCGTGTAGCTCGTGGCATCCGGTCCGGGTGAGTTGCGGAGGGTGAAGGGGCCGGTTCCGACCTTCCGCTCCACCTGGAAGCCCTGCTCATTCGTCGCGGCATCCGTCCAGGTGAGCCGGATCTCCGTGCCGGACAGCAGGACGGCCTGGAAGCCGGTGGGAGCGGCCGGGGCCGGCGGCAACGGCGTTCGATTGACTACCGCAGTGAACGGGGACGAGCCGGTTGCGTTCACGGCACGCACCCGATAGCCGTACGAGAGCGCCGCGGACACCGGGCTATCTCGGTAGGTGGTGGTTCCGGCCGGCAGCATCGCTACCTGGCTGAAGGTGGTGCCTCCATCCGAGGAGCGCTCCACCTGGTGCGCGGCCGGCGGCGTGTTGCCGTCGGTCCAGCTCACATCCAGCGCCTCGGAGACCGCCGCCAGTACCGTAAGGTTGGTGGGCGCTGCGGGCAGCGTGAGCGCGCTGGGCGCATTCGAGTATTCGGAATCCCCGGCGGCGCTTGCGGCGCGGACCCGGTAGGTATAGGTCGTGTTCGCCGCAACCGTGGTGTCGGTATAGGTGGTCGCATCCGCGCCAACGGAGCCGACCGCCGCGAAGGCGCCGGCTTCGGTTTTGCGCTCGACGCTGAACCCGGTCTCGGTAGTGCTGCTGGAGGCCCAATCCAGCCGGATCTGGGCCGCGGTAATCTGCCCAAGCACCAGGTTGAAAGGTGCGGCCGGCGGCGTGGCGATCGTTACCGGACCGGCCGGAGCGGACTCCCCGCCGGCGTTAAAGGCGCGGACGCGGTAGCCGTAATCCGTGTCGAGCGCGAGCCCGTTGTTGTTGTAGGCGCGCACGTTCGCACCCACCGTCGCGATCAACGCGAACGCGCCGGATCCGGTCCTTCGCTCGATCCGGAAGCCACTCTCGTTCGAGCTGTTGTCCTGCCAGCTCAGGTTGACCTGGGAGGGTGCGGCGCGGGTGACAGCGAGGTTGGTGGGTGCCGCGGGTGGGTTGGGCGGCGTCTCACCCGAGACCATCCCCGAGTATCCGGAGGACCCGGCCGAGTTGGTGGCGCGCACCCGGTAGAAGTAGGTCGTCAACGGGGACACAGTGTCCGAGTACCGCAAGGTGCCCGGCGGCAGCAGCGCGATCAGGGTGAAGTTGTCGCTACCGTTGACCGAGCGCTCGAGACGATGCTCGGCGGGGTTCGGGTTCTCGTCCGTCCAGGCGAGATCGATCCGCACGGACGAGAGCACCGTGGCGCCCAGCCCCGAGGGCGTGGCGGGGAACGTGAGAGCGGACCCCTCGTTGGAGGGCGCCGATTCCTCCACGTCCCGCAGCGTGCGGACCCGGTACGTGTAGGTGGTATTGCCGGCCAGGCTCGTGTCGGTGTATTCGGTGACGCCGGCAGCCACCGTGGCTCTGGCGCCGAAGCCGCCGCCGCTACTGCGCTCCACCTTGAAGCCGGTCTCCACCGCGCTGGAATCCACCCAGGTGAGCTGGATCTGCGAAGGTGTCCGGACCAACATCAGCCCCGTGGGCGCCGCCAGCGGCAGCGGCGCGGTTACCGGCCCTGCAAACTCCGATCTCCCTCCCGCGTTATAAGCACGGACCCGATAGCGGTAGGTCGTGCCGTCCGGCAGGTCCGTATCTCCGAACGAGGTCGCCCCGGAACCGACCGTGGCGATCTGCCCGAAGTCACCGCCGTCCACCTGCCGCTCGATCTCGAAGCCGGTCTCGTTGCTGCTCTGGTCCGTCCAGGTGAGATTGACGCGATGCGAGCCCGCGATCACGGCGTTGAGCCCGGTCGGGGCGGCCGGCGGCGCGGGGAGCGTGGTGCCCATGGCCACATCCGAGTAGCCGGAGAACCCGGTGCCGTTCACGGCGCGCACGCGATAACGGTAGGTCGTGTCCGGTGTCAATGCACCGTCGGACCAGGCGCTGGTTCCCGCCGCCGCGACTTTGACCTCGGTGAAGTTGCTCCCGCCGTCGCTGGACCGCTCGATCCGGTGCTCGGCGGGGCTGGGGTTCTCGTCCGACCAGAGAAGATCGAGCTGCGTGGAGGAGGCCACGGTTACCTCCAGACCCGCGGGCGCTGCCGGAAGTGTAAGCGCGCCCGCTTCATTGGAAGGCGCGGACTGCGCCGCGTCGCGCAGGGTGAGCACCCGGTACGAATAGGTGGTGTTGGAGGCCAGCCCGGTATCCGTGAAGCTGGTGAGGTTCGCCGCTACGGTCTCGCGCGGGGTGAACCCACTTCCGGTGCTCCGCTCGATCTTGAAGCCGGTCTCGGCTGCGCTCCGGTCCGTCCAGGTGAGCCGGACCTGGGAGGCGGTGATCTGGTCGAGCACCAGGTTCGCCGGGGAAGCCAGCGGCACCTCGATGACGGCCGGATCCGAATAGGCGGAGTAAGACTCGCTGATATGGGCTCGAACCCGGTAGGTGTACGTAGTGCTGTCCACCACGCCGGTGTCCGGATAGGAAGTGATCCCCGCTGCCACACTGGCGATCAGCTCGAAGCTACCGCCGGCTGCCTTGCGCTCGATTTTGAAGCCGGTTTCGTCGCTGCTGCGGTCCACCCAGGCGAGGTCTACGCGGGTGGGTCCGCCCAGCGTGGCGGTGAGCCCGTCCGGAGGCAGCGGCGGGTTGGCCAGAGTCGTCCCCATAGCGATGGATGAGTAGGCCGACACGCCCGAGGCGTTGGCCGCCCGAACCCGGTAGTGGTGAGTGGATTGCGTGGCAAGCCCGGTATGGGCGTAGGTGGTAGTGCCCGCCGGCACCACCGTCAGGTCCGTGAAATTGGATCCGTCCGTGGAATGCTCGACCCGGTGCTCCGCCGGCGCGAGGTTGGTGTCCGTCCAGGAAAGGTCCAGGCGAGATTGCGAGGACGCGGCAACCATCAGCGCGGCGGGAACGGACGGCACGGTGAGCCCGGTTTTGACCGCCGTGTACCCCGAGTTCCCGGTGGCGTTGCGGGAGCGGACGCGGTAGTGATAGGTGGTGTTGCCCCCGCGGCCGGTGTCGGGGTAGGCGGTCAAGCCAGCGGCAACCGTAGCGACCTCGGTGAAGCTGGTGCCATCCGTCGAGCGCTCGACCCGGGACTCCGTGGGCGGCGTATTGCCGTCCGTCCAGCTAAGGTCAAGCTGGGAAGCCGAGACCACGGACAACGCCAGGCCGGACGGATCGGCCGGATGGGTCAATACGGTCGCCACATTCGAAGGATCGGTTGTCCCGAGACTGTGGAAGGCGCGCACCCGGTACTGGTACGTCCGGTTCGCCGCCACGGACAGATCCGAGTAGCGGGCGCCGTTCAACGCGGACTCGTTGCGGGTGATGGATCCCACCTCGGCCCAATTCGTCCCATCCGTGGAACGCTCGATCCGGTGCGCGGAGAAGTTGGGGGTGTTCTCGGTCCAGGCAAGATCCACGCGGGCTGCATTCACGGGGGTTGCGGTGAGCCCGGACGGCACGTTGGGCAGCGGCCGGCCGAGGATCCGGTTCGAGTACAGCGAAAGACACCGGCCATTGCTGGCGATGACCCGGTAGTAGTAGTTGCTATTCGTCGCTAGACCCGAATCCAGGTAGGTGGTGACGTTGGCGGTAGGGGTACCGATCACCGCAAAGTTGATGGGAGTGCCTTCCGAGTTGATCGTGTTTGTCCGCTCGACCTCGAAGTGCGTCTCGTTGGTGCTGTTGTCCACCCAGTTCAACCGGACCTGGGTGTTGGACGCGGAGACCGAGGTCAGGCTGGTGGGGCTGGCCGGCGCATCCTGGTAGGTGAGGCGAGCGATGAACCCGTCCGGGTTTCCTCCGTTCGTCGCCTGGAACGGGTTCCAGGTGCGGAGCGACGACGTAACCCCCGTAACGAACACGTCGCCCCCGGGATGCACTGCGAGCCCGGTTATATCCGCACCGCTGGAGCCCCCCAGCCAGGACGAGTAGACCAGCGCATCTCCATCCGGCGTCAGGCTGGTGATGAAGGCGTCGATAAATGCCCCCCCTGAACGGAGTGACCCGATGGTGATCGGAAAGTTCGAGTCGGTATACGAGTTGCCGCCCACGGTGACGACCCCCAAGGCGTCCACCCCCACCTGGATCTCGCCGGTAGAGCTTTCGGACTCGCTGCCTCCGAGGTAGGTAGACCAATCCAGCGTGGTGCCCGAAAGGGCGAACCGGGTCACAAACGCATCTTTGTACCCGGGGCGCGTGGTCTGGAACGCTCCCGCGGTTACCGGGAAGTCCGGAGAGTGGGTGTTACCCGCCACGATGGCCCGGCCGGCCGAGTCCACGGCCACGCCGGTAATCGCGTCGACGCTGGCTCCCCCCAGGTAGGTCGAGTGCACCAGCGTGCCGTCTGCCTGGAACCGGGAGAGGAAGCCGTCCTGCGATGGGTAGCTATCCATGCGCAATGCTGCCTGGTAGGGGTTCAACAGGGGGAAGTTAGTGGACTGCGTGTAGCCCACCACGCACGCGTCGCCCTGGGCGTCCAGCGCCACTGCCATCGGCGCATCGTTCACCAGACCCCCGAGGTACGTCGAGAAGATGAGTGCGCTCCCCGCCGCATCCATCCGGCAGACAAACCCTTCCAGCTCACCCCGCGGGGTTGCCTGGTAAGCGTTCGCCAGCGGGAAGTGTCCGCTCGCGGCGTTGGAGGAGGTCCAGCCCACCACGTAAGCGCTTCCGTCCGAACCGATCGCCACGTCCTGCCCGTAGTCTGCGCTGCCTCCGCCCAGGTACGTGGAATACACGAACCCGGTGCCGGTGGCGTTCAGCTTGGTCAGGAACGCGTCCTGCGTACCGCGGCGGGTGTTCTGGAAGGCGTTCTGGAGCGGGAAGTTCGGAGAGGCGGTGATGCCGGTCACGTAAGCGTTTCCGGAAGCATCCACGCCGATGCCGTAGGGGTAGTCCAGGTCCGAGCCACCCAGGTAAGTACTGTACACCAGGGCCCCGGCCGCGTTGACCTTGGTTACAAAGCCATCTTTAAAGTTCTCGACATTCGCGGTGGCGCCCTGGGGGGCTCCCGCCGTGGTCGGATACTGCGGCGAGGCGGTGCGGCCGGTAAAGTAGGCGTTGCCGGCCGCGTCGATCGCGACGTCCATGGCCTCATCCCAGTTCGAGCCGCCCGAGTAGCTCGCATAAACGAGGACCGGATCGATGACCAACGGGCGGGACGCGTCGTACGGCCCGGTGGCAAAGCCCACGCGCGCGGCGCTGGCTCCTGGGGCGCTCTCATCCAGGACGTAGCGGCCTTCCACGCTGCGACGGACCCCATCCGCCTCCTGGTAGATCACCGGCGCCTGGAGCGTCAGGTCCCGATCACCGGCGCGGACCTCCAGGTCTCCGTTCCGGGCGATCTCGATGTCGGTGGCCCCCTCGAACCCCAGGGAGATCGATTCCGGCCGGCCATTGGGCCGCACCACGAAGTCGTACTCCAGTTGCCGCTGGTTGCCGTAGTACACCAGGTCGATCCCCGGATAGACCTCTTCGCAGCGGACTGCGGCACAGGTCGGCACGTTCGTCCGCCACTTCTTCGGGTCGTTGCCGAGCAGGTAGTTGACGCGTCCGGGAAGCGGCTGCTCCGCACGCACGGTCGCCGCCGGATTCCCGCCTTCCAGACGCATCCGGAGGCGCGCGGAGCGGGCGAGACCGGAATTGGCGGCGGCGTGTTCCAGCGCGATGACTGCTTCCGTGGGACGTAGCGAGAGCGAGTAACCATGCCCCCGGGCCTGAAAGCCGGCATGCGGGGCGCGGGCGTCTCCCACTGCTTCGAACGCCAGGGGCACCCGCGCAAACGACGCAACCCGGGTCGCCCCGGCCGGTGACCTTCCTTCCGCGCCCGGTGTACGGCCCCCGAGTTGCGCGGCCACAAGCCCCAGGACCGCTACCAGCATCCCGGCCGCAGCAGCCCGGAGATTCCGCGCCTGCCGCACTGTAGATCGAACGCCCCGCATGATGCCGCCCCATTTCCACCAACAAGGGTACCAGTGGACGCCGTTTAGCCCTGTAGCCAGGCGTCTCCAATCTATACCGCAGCCGGTGATCATGCTCCTTCGTCGCATTGCAACGTATCGCGCCCTGTTGGCGATCCCGAGATTGTGGGCGGTGAAGATACCGTCGGAACACACAGGGGATCTACCGGCGCCGGCACGAACTGTATCGATAGCAGCTCACCGGGAGACGACCTTGCACGACACCGCCTACCAGATCTCCGCCGCCAACGTGCGCTTCGGCCGCGGCATCACCCGTGAAGTGGGGATGGACCTCCGAAACCTCGGCGTGCGCCGCACCCTCGTGGTGATCGACCCGGCGCTGCGTGCGCTCCCGGTGGGAGAAGTCGTGCTCGCGTCCCTCCGGGCGGCGGGCCGCGACTTCGACGTGTTCGACGCGGTCTCCGTGGAGCCCACCGACCGGAGTTTCCGGGCCGCCTCGGCCGCCGCGGTCGAGGGCCGGTTCGATTCGTTCGTCGCGGTGGGCGGCGGCAGCACGATCGACACCGCCAAGGCGGCCAACCTCTACTCGACCTACCCGGCGGACCTGCTGGACTACGTCAATGCGCCGGTCGGCCGCGGGCTGCCGCCGCCGGGGCCGCTAAAACCACTCATCGCGGTCCCCACCACCGCCGGCACCGGCAGCGAGACCACCGGCGTCGCGATCTTCGACTACCTGGAGCAGCACGTCAAGACGGGTATCGCGCACCGCTACCTGAAGCCCACCCTCGGCATCGTGGACGCGGACAACACCCGGACGCTGCCCGGAGCCGTGGCGGCCTCCGCGGGGCTGGACGTGCTGAGCCACGCGCTGGAGTCGTTCACCGCCCTCCCATACACCGCCCGGCCCCGACCCAATTCTCCCGCGGAGCGCCCCGGCTACCAGGGCTCCAATCCGGTGAGTGACCTCTGGTCGCTG
>JAJFMS010000181.1 GCA_020696885.1 Armatimonadota bacterium
GGTCGCCCGGTGACGGTCATCTCGCTCGCCCGGCTGCTGCACCTGAAGACGCCGGACGCTTCCCACCCGGAGCGCTTTCGCCCGGAGCGGCCCGGAGCGTGTATCCTGCTCGCGATGGGCACGGACCGGCTGGGCCTGCTGGTGGACGAGCTGCTGGATGAGCAGGAGATCGTGTTGAAGCAGCTCGGGGCGATGCTGAAGCGGGTGCCGAACATCGCCGGGGCCACGATTTTGGGCACCGGCGACGTCTGCATGGTGTTGAACACCGGCGACCTGCTGAAGAGCGCCCGGAAATGCACGTCCCAGGTGCGGGAGCCCCAGGCCCGGGCCGCGGTGGAGCGCAAGCCGGTGATCCTGGTGGTGGAGGACTCGATCACCACCCGAACCCAGGAGAAGCGGATTCTGGAAGGAGCAGGCTACGAGGTGGTCACGGCCGTGGACGGGCTGGATGGCTACAACAAGCTCCGCTCCCGCGCCTTCGACGCCGTAGTCTCGGATATCGAGATGCCGAACATGGATGGGCTGACGCTCACCGCCCGGATCCGGCAAGATCCGGCCTACCGGGAGCTGCCGATCATTCTCGTCACCGCCCTCGCCTCGGCCGAGAGCCGGCGCAAGGGGGTGGATGCGGGGGCCAACGCGTACCTGATCAAGTCCACGTTCGACCAGGCGGACCTGCTGGAAACGCTCCGGAGACTACTGTGAGCGAGATAGAGACAGGCCGCCGTCCATGAACCGTGCCCCCATCCGCGTGCTGCTGGTGGATCACTCGCCGGCGGCCCTCACCACGCTGAAACGGATGCTTGCCGCCTCCCCCGGCATCTCGGTGGTCGGCACCGCCAGCACCGGCCAGGCGGCGCTCCAGATGATCCCCCGGCTGCAGCCGGACGTGATCTGCACGGATCTCGTGATGCCCGGCATGGATGGCCTGCAGCTCACGCGGGAGGTGATGGCCCGGTTCCCGCGGCCGATCCTGGTGGTTAGCTCCGCGGGCCGGGCAAAGGTGGGTGACCCGGTGCTGGAAGCCGGGGCGCTGGACATCCTACCGAAGCCGGCCGGAGAGACCGCGGCGGACTACGAGCGGCTGACCCGCGATCTTGCCGCCAAGATTCGGATCGTGGCCGGGGTGCACGTGTTCCGCCGGGCTAACGGTGCGACCCGAGTCGGCGCGGAGGCGCCCACCCCCGCCGCGCCCGCACCGCGGGGGAGGCGGGCGGCCGACGCCCGGCTCGTGGTGATCGGCGCCTCCACCGGGGGGCCGCTGGTGCTTCGCGCCATCGTGGAGCAGCTTCCCGAGAACTACGCGCTGCCGGTGATCTGCGTGCAGCACATCAGCAACGGATTCCTGGCCGGGCTGGTGGACTGGCTCGGCGGCCAGGCTCGCGTGCGAGTGAAGATCGCCGAGTCCGGGGAGCAGCCGACCGGTGGGACCGTTTACTTCCCCGCGGAGAACAGCCACCTGGAGCTGGACGCGCACGGGAACCTCCTGAACACCCACAAGCCGCCGATGGATGGCCACCGGCCGTCCATTACGACCACCATGCTCTCCGTGGCGTCCTACTACGGGAACTCCGCCGTGGGGGTGCTGCTGACCGGGATGGGCACGGATGGCGCCGCGGGTCTACTGGCGATTGCCGAAGGCGGCGGTATGACCATCGCGCAGGACGAGGCGAGCTGTGTGGTCTTCGGGATGCCCAAGGACGCCATCGCCCGCGGCGCGGCGCAGCACGTGCTGCCCCCGGCCGAGATCGCCCGGCTGTTGAGCGAGCTTCGTGCCGCTCCCACGCGCTAAGGAGCCGGCCTCGGGCGACAGGATTAACCGCAGAGACGCAGAGAGCGCAGAGGGAGAAATGGGAGGTGACGGGGTAACACGCAGCAACACTCCAGTTCTCCACTACTCCATCACTCCTACTACGACTCGGAGCCGTTTGCGGGGGTGCGGGTCCGCTTCTGGGCGCGTTTCTGGGCGTACATCACAGCGTCCGCTTCGGCGAGCTGGGCTTCCAGGGTCCGCTCGGGGTCGAAGGTGATTACTCCCATACTCGCCGAGAGGCGGTAGGGCCGCTGGCGGGTGGCGTTGGCATAGTCCAGCCCGTGCTGCAGTCGCATGGTCGGCATCCCGTCGGCGCTTACACCGTCCACCACCATCAGCACGGCGAACTCGTCGCCGCCAAGGCGCGCGGCGATGTCCGAGTTGCGGAACGTCTGCCGCAGGATCTCCGCGAACTCCACGAGCGCCGAGTCCCCCTCGGTGTGCCCGTAGGTATCGTTGATCTGCTTCAGGCCGTCCAGGTCGAGGAACACGAGCTGTGCGGAGCGGCCCAGCCGGCGCGCCATCTGCGCCGAGTGCTCCGCCAGCATCAGGAATCCGCGGCGGTTGTAGAGATCAGTGAGCTCATCCTTCAGGACCTGATTCCGGAGCTCGACCAGCACCTCGTGCCGTGCGATCGCGTATTGGATGCAGCGCGTGAGCTGGAGAGGGTCCACCTGCCCCTTAAAGAGGTAATCCTGGGCGCCCTCTCGGACGGCGTTCAGGGCGATCGCCTCGTCATCCAGGCTGGTGAGCACGATGATCGGCGTCTCCGGGCTCTCTTGATGGACCCGGTAAAAGGTGTCGAACCCGTAGCTGTCCGGTAGCCAGAGGTCGCAGAGGACGAGATCGACCCGCTCCCGGTGCAAAAACGCGATCGCTTCCGAGAGTTGCCCGGCCTGGGACAGCCGGTAGCCGCCGAAGAACGCCTTCTCCAGCATCCTGCGAAGAACCAGCGCCTGCACAGGGCTGTCTTCGACCAGCAAGATGTGAAGCTGCTTTTGATTCACCGGTTCCACCTGGCCCACTTGCGTGCCACGACGAGTGGACTCGACTCGCGTCGTCCCTTTCGACACACCTGGGGGCCGCCCACTTGCTCATTGTCGGTTCCCAGGTGCATCCGGTGCTTCCCGACGACCACCATTCCTCCTTTGCCGACGCTGTGATAGGGATGGAAATTCTATCGGGTACGGGACCGCCACCAGGGAGACCTCCCCCAGCCCCTCCTTGGTAAGGAGGGGAGTTGCGGCGGTGTGGGGCACAGCGGCGTTTCCCGCGGCGCAGTTCCCGCATTGTAAACGCGAAGCCCTGCGGGCGCGGCGCTACGTCGTGCGCGAAGGTCTCCCCTCCTTGGTGAGGAGGGGAGCTGCGGCGGTTTAGGATAGCGGCGCAGCTCCCCTAGCCAGCGCCGCTGTGCCGGGGGAGTTCGCTAGGCCTCGGCGAGGCAGTCGGTCTTCTGGCAGTTGATCATCCAGGGAGTCCCGAACCGGTCCGTGAGCATGCCGAAGCGCAGAGCCCAGAACGTCTCCTGGATCGGCATCCGGACGTCGGCGCCATCGGAAAGCGCGGCGAATACGCGGTCCGCCTCTTCAGGGTCTTCGATGTGGATCGACACGGCAAACCCTTGCGGGGTCTGGGCCTCTCCGGGCGCGAAGTCCGAGGCCATCAGCATGGAGTCGCCCACCTTCAGGCAGGCGTGCATGATGAGATGCTCGTTCTCCGCGCCCACGAACTCGGCCGCCGGCGTGCCCGCGTGCGACATCATCGCGAGGATCGTGCCGCCGAGGGCCTGCTCGTAGAATTTGAACGCCTCTTCGCACTTGCCGGCGAAGTTGAGGTAAGGGGTCAGCACCATGGTTGGTTTCCTTTCGTGGATGGGAACCCCCTCGCGGAGGCTGGAGATGGATCTTTATTCAGGCCGGGAGCCCATCGGGCAGACCGGCCGCGTGGTCACCGGATGAGCCGAGCGTGCTACTTGCTTGTAGCACTTGCTGTCACCCCTGGCCCCGAGCTGGTAGTGATCAGTCGACGGCGAATGGGGTGTGGGAGTGTGGGAGTCGGCGCGGAGCGCGGCCTTCGTCTCCCACACCCCCATACTCCCATTCGCCCTACGGAACCGATCAGAGCTGACTTGACTACGCCTCGGCTCGTCCGGATATCAGGGCGCGCAGCCGCTCGTCGCGGAGGTAGAGCCCGGCCCAGAGCAGCGCGCCGATGTAGACCGGGAACAGCAGGTGGCTGAAGAGCGGGCTCCCGACCCGCAGGTGGATCGCCACGGCGCCGCCGAGGTAGCCGGTTAGCAGGACGGCGCCCAGCATCGAGGTGCGTGGAGCCAGGTAAACCATCAGGCAGAGGAGCTCGATGACGCCCACCGGCACGGCCGCGCTGGCGGGGAAGCCGAGCTGCTTGAACGCCTCCACCACCGGCGGGATGTTCACCAGGTGGATGGTGCTGTCGAAGAGCAAGAACAGCACGGCGAGGGTGCTGAGAATGGTGCCCAACAGATGGCTGGTTTTCGAGTCTGGTACCGCCACGGCCGCTGATTGCATGGATCGCCTCTCTTCCGCTTCCGGAACGTCGTTCGACAAGCCGCGGCGCACTGCTCAACCGCGTTCTATGAAGTGGTCGAACGGAGACGAGGTAGATCGACACGGCCGCCGGATTCTTTTCCGGACTGCGGTTTCGGCGTGGGCGAGATCAGGCGACGGGGCCGAAATGGGCGCCCCAGGTGGCGGCGAGGGCCTTCCCCACCGGGACCAGCGCCTGGCGCTCCTCCACGGAGAGCGGCTGGAACGACCGGGCCCAGGCCAGGTTGCGCTGGAGCTCCTCGCTGGTTCCCATGCCGATGACGGCGAGCGAAACCGCGGGGAGTGAGAGCGCGTAGCGGAACGCGCTCTCCAGGTGCTTCTCGGGCATCATCGAGTTGGTCATCGACTTCTGGTCGTAGCGCATGCCGCCGAAGACCTTCATCGCCACCAGGCCGATGTTCTTCTTCGCGGCGGCCGGCCAGATACGAGTCTCGAACTCGTAGGTGTGCCGGTCCGCGAAGTTGACGGCGCACATCATCACGTCCAGGTCCGCCTCGCGAATGAGCCGCAGGAACCGGCTGGGGCGATGATGCCCGCTCACGCCGATGTGGCGCACCAGGCCGTCGCGTTTCGCCTTGAGGAGCGCCTGGTACACGCCGGACTTACCCATTACGGTGGAGACGTCCAGATCCCCGAGGGAATGGATGTGCACCAGGTCGGCGTAGCCGGTCTTCAGCTCCTTCAGATTCTTCTGCAGGATGCGGAGCGCGGCGTCCCCGCTCGCTTCGTGGCACTTCGTGACGAGGAAGATGTCCTTGCGCCGCTCCTTGAGCACGTGCCCTAACTGCTCCTGGGCCCGGCCGTAGCCGGTGTTGGTGGGAGCGGTGTCGAAGTAGGTGATCCCCGCGTCGAGCGCTTCGTGGTAGAGCTTGATTCCGTTCGCCAGGCTGCGCCGGATGCCGCAGGGAGCGGTGCCGAAACCGAGCACGGGAATCCGCATGCCGGTCTTCCCCAGCGTGCGCAGCGGGAGGGGCGCTGCGGCCTGCGCCTCGTTGCCGAGGACGCCGGCGCCTGCAATGGCTGCGGCGGACTTAAGAAGCTCGCGACGAGTGACCTGGCGCTCCATCGATCAACCCTCCATCAGAATGCTCGCTGGTCCATCCGGGAGATGTTACCACATAGCGCTGAGTGCAAGGCCGCTCGCTCGGTTTGCTCCCTGTCCCTGCCGGGTAAGACGAGCCGAACCCGTCTGAGCGGCGGCCAACTATTACGACGAAGAGGGAAACCGATGAGCCCGGTTGTCTATAAAGAGGATGAAAGTCCCGCCTGGGGGATGATGGCGATCGCACTGGTCGTGGCGCTGTTTGCGCTGATGATCGGCTACTTTGCTTTCTGGCGTCCTGCTAACCTGAACGCCGAGCCACGGGGCCCCGAGGTGATCAACGTCCAGCCGGCCCCGGCGCAGTCCACCTCGCCGGCCGTGATCCCGGTGCCGGTGCCCGGACCGTCCGGCGCCGCGGGCCCCGCTGGACCGGCCGGCCCCGCCGGACCGGCTGGCGCGCCCGCTCCTCCGGCCCCGCCGGCTCCCGCAGCCCCGGCCGAGCCGGCTGTGCCTGATGCGCCGGTAACCCCGGACACGTCCGGCGGCTCGTCTTCCACGAACCCGTAGACGACCGGCCGAGCAGACACGTAAGAAGAGCCACCCGCATCTCGCGGGTGGCTCTTCATTTTCGAGATAGCCGGTTGAGGGGTGCGTGCCCAGCGCGAGGGATGAAACTCCTCGCCGGGCAGACGTCCTCCGGACGGGATCCCCCATCGACCTAGCCGAGCACGCGTGCGCCCCTACCAGTGCCGATTGGACTCGGCGGCCAGATCCCAGTGATACTTCTCGAAGAGCTGCTTCACCTTCGGCGAGCGTGCTTCGTCCGTGCGCACCATTACCCAGGCGTTCCCGCCCGCGATCCGCGAGTACCACTGGCGGGCCAGCTCGTGCGTGAACCCGAAGTTGGTCATCGACCCCACGATCCCCCCGGACGCCGCCACGAGCTGCGCGCCGCCGATCGCGATGGCCAGCGGACCTGCCGCCACGAACGCCATCTCGATGTTGGGAGGAATGGAGTTGCGGTAGGCGGGCCTGGCCCCACCCTGCCACCCCAGCCGCTCCCACGCGGACTGTAGCGCCAGCTCTTTAAACTGTCCATCCTCGCCCGCCGCCTCGGCGCGCGCGTTGAGATCCTCTTCCGCCACTTCCCGCGCCACGAGCGAGATCTCGCTGCTGGCCACGCCCGAGTCGAGGAGCGCCGTGATTACGCGCTCCGCCTGACCTCGGTCCTTAAACAAGCCCCCGATGAAGACCGGCACCGTCCGTTCCTCCCTATCGTCGGGCCTGCCTCGCGGCCCGGATCGCCGCGTAAGTATATCCGCAGACACGGCTGTAGCCTCTGGGGGAAATCGACGCGCCGGCAGCGCCCATTGACGCCGAAATGGAACGGCGAGAGCGGCAGATCCGTTGCGATACCAGGAAGAACGAC
>JAJFMS010000182.1 GCA_020696885.1 Armatimonadota bacterium
CCTCGTGCAGCGGCGCGAGGACCTTGCCGATCACCTGCTCCTTGCGCGGGTGGAACCGCAGGGTCCGCATGCCGTAGTTGCGGAACGCGATCGCGAGGCGGCCGCCGGGGACCACCCGCGGCATGCGGACCACCGACATGACCGAGATCGCGGACCTGATCGCCGCCGCCGTCGCCGCCCGCGAGGACGAAGCGGAATTGCAGCGCGTGGCAGCGCGGGTGCGGACGCTCACGGACCGCTTCCCGCTGTTCGCGGAGTGAGGTCGTTCGCAGCGGGGCGGCGCACAACGGCGCAGAACCGGCGGTGCGACGAGGGCGGGGTGATGGAGTAGTGGAGTAATGGAGTAGTGGGGTGTGGGAGTAGTGGAGTGTGGAAGTAATGGGGACCGGTGCGGCCGTTCGGCCGCGTTTCCCATTACTCGGCTACTCCACCACTCCATTACTCCATGCCTGTCATCCGCCCTACTCGCTGGGAGTAGGAACCGGACCGCTCCGAGTCGGCTCGCAGATGCGCCCGGCGGCGTCCATCGCTTCCAGGATGTCGGTCCGCACCTGATCCAGCGTCGCTGCGTGCTTCCGTCTCCAATCATTGAGCACGTCGTGGACGCCTTGCCAGGCCATGCGGGAAGCGTTGTAGGCCCGCTCCACCTCCACGCCCGCAGCGCCTCGCGTTTCATGCTGGCGCTCATGCTCCAGTCGCCGCCAGACGAGGTCGAGGTGCGTCAGCGCGCGACTTGCCGCCGCCTCGGCCATTGATTGTTCGGACTGGCCGATCGCCTGGTTGATCTCGTCATAAGCGCTCCGCAGGTGGTCATAGGCCACTGTAAGCCGCCGCGTGTCTTGATGCATAGTTGGTGGTTCCTCCCGGTTCCGTGTACCCGCTTTCCACTGCCGTGACACCCGGACACGGCATCGCTAGCCCCGTAACCCTGGGCACCGGTGCACTCCACTGCGAAGCCGTATGGTTCCTTCGTCTTCTGGGCTCGGTGGATGATGCCGTTCCCGGTAGCAGGCGTGTTGCCGACCGCCTGTGACCCCGGCGTCCGTGGGCCCTACCGCAAAGCCGCACCATCTACTATTCCGGGCGCAGGTCTCCCAAGTCGCGGTCAAGAACGGCTGGAAATAGCCCCTGACCCTGACGAGGAAACTATGCCTGCCAAGAAGATCCTGTGGGAAGAGCACACCTGGCCGGAGTTGCGGGACGCGGCCCGCGAGGACCGCGTGGTGCTGCTGCCGGTGGGCACCATCGAGCAGCACGGGCCGCACCTGCCGCTGTCGACCGACTGCATCACCTCCCGGGAGATCTCCCGCTGCGTGGTGGAGCAGATCCCGGACGAGGCGATCCTGATGCCGCAGGTCTACTACTCGTTCAACTTCCACCACCTGGACTTCCCCGGCACCATCGACGTGGAAGGTCCCCACATCATCGACTACGTCACCGACATCGGGCGGAGCATCGCCCACCACGGCTTCCGCAAGATCCTGCTGGTGAACGGTCATGGCAGCAACGTGCCGTTCCTGGACATCGTCGCCCGCAACATCAACAACCACACGGAGTCGGTAGCGGCGCTGGTCTCCTGGTGGTCGCTGTCGGACCCGGCGCTCTCCGAAGTCCGCGAGGCCGAGTACCCCGGCGGCCTCTCCCACGGCTGCGAGCTGGAGACCAGCGTGATCCTCCACTTCCGGCCGGACCTGGTGCAGATGGACAAGGCCGAGCGAGACATGGACTACCCGATGGGCAAGTACTTCTTCTGGGACCTCCAGAAGGGGAGCAAGGTCCACTTCCAGGAGTTCTTCAGCCGCAACAGCCGCACCGGCACCAAGGGCGACCCCACCACTTCGTCCGCCGAAAAGGGGAAGCGGATCGTGGAGTGCGTGGTGGAGAACATGATCGAGCTGGTCCGCGAGTTCCGCGCCCGCCCGATCCTGCCCCGCGTGGACCACCATTGATCGAGCTGGAGCTGCGGGCGCCGCCGCGGTTCGACCAGAACATCGGCTACTGGACCGGCGAGCCGGACCTTGACGCGGTGCGTCGTGCGCTGGCGGCGGTGGCGGAAGATCCTGCGGTGCGCCGGGCGATTACTCCGGACGGAGTCTTACTCACGGGCGACCCGAAGGCAGTGCACCAGCTGGCGGAGGCGCTGCGAGCCGCGGGCCTGGAGTAACGGGTGCTGCTAGTTGACTACGACCGGGGAGTGGGGGAGGGGAACGTGCAGACCCGACGGGCGATTCTCCGTAGGGGCACTCGCCGTGGTCGCCGTGGTTGCCCTCGCCAGGCCGACCTCCCGGCGTTGGCAGAGCCGTACCCACTACTCGGGGGCGGTACGGCTTTGCGCGCGCCCGCACCGTCGTCGTTTGCCGGGCAACCACGGCGGCCACGGCGGAGGCCCCTACCCGGACACGGCCTTGAGCCGCCTCTGCTTCGCGGTCGCCTCGTGCCCGCGGAAACTAGCGAACCTCGTTGGAGTACCGGCGGCCTACTAGCCAGCTTGGTCGGAAAGTCATCGCAATGGCCTCAAGAGTAGCTACCGGTACAGCGCACTTCCCCGGCGCCGGGGCGGAGGAGCGGGGACACACCGGGCCGGACGCTGGAACACGCTGAGTGGTCCGGCCCTGTGTCTTGTGCCGAATTGCTCGCTCTCGTGTGCGGCCGCGGCGGTCGCTTAACCGACTATCAAGGGTGGCGTCAACGTTCTTGGACTTGGCGAGCTCTGACCGCACCCGCCTCCTCCCGGCACCCTTTGATCCAGCGGGCTTCCAGCGAACGATTTATGGCCGCTACTACTCGCCGCGACCTTTTGCCGTACCTCGATTCCGCTTCTCCAGCCGCTGCGGCCTCGGACGCTGACTGCCTCCGCCTGACAAGGCTCGCCTGTCGTCTGCTCCAGGCCCAGGGTGCGGTGCTGCTACCGTCCCACGAGCCCGGCGGGGCCTTATCGCGCGTCGCAACCTTTCTGGAGAATGGGAGCTCGCTCGACGAGGTGGGCCTCATCAAGGTCGTGCGATCACTGGTGATTCCTGCTCGCGGCTCCCTCGTGTTTCGGGACACCCAGGCCGACGCACCAATATCCCAGCACGCCGCGCTTCAGGAACTCAGGATCCGGGCACTGCTGGGCATCGCTCTGGAAATGCCCTCCGGGGACCGGGTAGGCACACTCTTCCTTGTGGATGCGAAGACGCGCGATTGGACGAACGACCTGGCGGAGTCCGTCCAGGAACTCGCACAGGGGTTACTGAGGGAAGGCTTGCTCTGCCGTGCCGCAACCCGGGACCGCTCGTGGGCGGAGCTTTGCCTGGCGCGGGAGCGGCGGTTTCGCTCACTGATCGAGCACTCCACCGATCTGCTGATGCTCCTCTCACCAGACGGCGTCATCCTATATCACAGCCCCTCCTGCCAACGCTGGCTTGGGTATGGGCTCGGTGACCTGTCCGACGTGATTGCTTACCGCCTGATCCATCCGGAGGACCGGGCGAGGGTCCGCTCCGCATTCCTGCAGCAGCGGGCGCAGATCAAGGCAAGACCCATCACGCTCCCGCTCTTCCGCTGCCGCGCCCAGGATGGAACCTGGCATTGGTTGGAAAGCACCGCCACAATCCTGCTTGATGATCCCGACGTTCAGGGCATCGTGATCAATGCTCGGGACGTGTCGGAGCAGGTAGGCGTGGAAGCCGCGCTCCGGGAGAGCGAGACCCGCTACCGGCGGATCGTGGAGACCGCTACGGAGGGCGTCTGGATCACTGATCCCCAGGGTCGGACTACCTTTGTAAACCAGCAGTTGGCCCGCATGCTGGGCTACGCCCCGGAAGAGATGCTGGGCCACCAACTGGAGGAGTATCTTCCCAAGGAAGAGCACGGGCCGCTGCGCGAGCGCCTGGAGCAGCGGAAGCACGGGATCGCCGAGCGATATGAGGCTCGCTGCCTGCACCGAGACGGGAGCGAACGCTGGCTCTCGGTGTCCGCGACTCCTATCTCCGATGAGCACGGAGCGCACCAGGGTTCTCTCGCGCTCCTCAGGGATCTCACCGAGCAAGCTACCAAGCAAAGGGAAGCGGAGGAGCGCCGCCAGGTCTTCCTGAAGTTGGGGCAGCAGCTCAACGCGGCGCAGACGCCCCGCGACGCCGCCCGCACCATCCTGGCGGCTGCGGACCAACTCCTGGGTTGGGACGCGTGCTGGTTGGAGTTGATAGTCCCAGAAGCGGGAACGGGCACGTTCGTCTTCGCCATGGACTTGCTCCAGGGGGTCCGCACCGAACTACCGCCCACCCCGCGGGTGGCGCCGCTTGGCCCGCTCACGCGGCAATTGATCGAAGCAGGCCCGGTCCTGATGCTCCGCACCCCGGAGGAGTTGACCGCAGCGAACGTGTCCGAGACCTACCTTTACGGAGATGAGAGCCGCCGCTCGGCGTCCCTGCTCTGTGTTCCGATCTTGCAGGAAGATCGGATCGTGGGCGCTATGTCGGTCCAGAGCTACCAGTTTGAGGCTTACAACGCGACCGACCTGGAAACACTCCAGGCGCTGGCGGATTATTGCGCCGTGGCCCTGCAACGCACCCAAGCCGAAGCGGCTCGTCTCGCGCTGCAGCAACAAGTCGTTCAGGCACAACAGGCCGAAGCGGAGGCTCTCCGGGAGCAGGCGCGGCTGGCCACCTTGCGTGAGGAGATCGGCAGCGCCCTGGCAGCGCCACTGGACCTCGCCACTGCGCTCCGGGAGGCCCTCCAGCCCCTGGTTCGGCAGCTACCTATCGCCTTTGCCCGCGTGTGGACCCTCGACCCGACAAGTCAGATGCTGCGGATGCAGGCGAGCGCCGGACTTTACTCGGAGGTGAGCGGGCCGCGACAACTCCTCCGGGTAGGCGAAACCGAAATCGGTCGCCTCATCTCGGAGGGCCAGCCGCAACTGAACAACAGCGTGCAGCACGATCCAACGCATGCCGAGTGGGCCAACGAAGCGGGGATCGTGGGGTATGCTGGTTTCCCCATGCTGGCAGACGGGGAGCCCCTCGGCGCAGTGGCCGTGTTCTCGCACGAGCCGATCACGCCGCCCGTCTACGAGGCGCTGGGGGTAGTAGCCGAACGGTTTGCTCGCTTCGTGGACCGTACCCGCGCCCAACAGGCCCTGCGCGAGATGGAGGCGCGGTTCTCCGCGTTCATGGAACACCTCCCGGCGATGGCGACCATTCGAGATGAGGAAGGGCGCTACGTCTACGTCAACCGGCAGTTCGAGGTGACGTATGGCCTGCGCCTGGAAGAGGTGCGAGGGGTCCCACTGAAGGACCTCTTCCCCCCGGAAACCGCCGCCGAGTTCGAGGCCAACACCCAAGAGGTGCTCCGGCTGGACCGGCCGCAGGAATTCATCGAGACGGTCACCACACCGGATGGACACCTCCGCGAACTGCTGGCGATCAAGTTTCCCATCCGGGACCCGCAGGGGAGGCGCTACATTGGCGTGATCTGCACGGACCTGACGGATCGACGGGTCTTGGAAGCCCAACTGCGCCAGGCCCAGAAGATGGAGGCGATTGGGCGACTGGCCGGCGGGATAGCCCACGATTTCAACAATGTGCTGGCGGTGATTATCGGCTACGCCGAGTTGCTCTTGAGCCGTGCCGACCTGCCCTGCGCCTACAAGGCCCCGCTCGCCGATGTGCTCCAGGCCGGGAAGCGGGCCGCGTCTCTCACACGGCAACTCCTGGCCTTCAGCCGCCAGGAGATGATCCAACCCGAGGTCTTCGACCTGGACGAGCTGGTCCGCAACTTCCAGACCATGCTCCAACGGCTCATCGGCGAAGACATCGAATTGGTCCTGGGAGCCCCACCGGAGCGGGCGCTGGTGCGAGCTGATCGGGGCCAGATCGAACAGATCCTGATGAACCTGGCAGTCAACGCCCGCGACGCGATGCCCCAAGGTGGGACGCTCATGCTGGAGTTACAGAACGTTCAGCTACCCGGCGGGCTTACGCGGGACGGAGAAGCAATAGCCGAGGGCGCGTACGTATGTCTCACGGTCCGGGACACTGGTTGCGGGGTTGATCCGCAGGTGCTGCCGCATATCTTCGAGCCGTTCTACACCACCAAAGGGATAGGGGAAGGAACGGGCTTGGGTTTGGCCACCGTTTACGGCATTGTGCGGCAGCACCGGGGCCATTTGGAAGCAGCAAGCGAAGCGGGGAAGGGCACTACGTTCCGCATTTATTTGCCTCGACAGGCACAATCGCCATCCTATGTCTCGAAAGAGCCGGAACCGGAAACCCCTGTGGGACGAGAAACCATCCTCGTCGTCGAGGATGAGGCGATGGTTCGAAAGCTGGTCTGCGCGGTGCTGCGCAAGGGTGGCTACCACGTGCTGGAGGCCAGCACGGCGGATGACGCCCTGCGCCGCTGTCAGGAGTACGCGGGCGAGATCGACCTGCTCTTGACGGACGTCGTCATGCCTGGCCGGAGCGGGCGGCAATTGGCCGTGTTCGCCGGTGCCCGGTATCCCCGAATTAGGGTGATCTACATGTCCGGTTACACCGATGATGCGGTGGTGCGATATGGGGTGTCCGCCGCGCAGGTCCACTTTCTTCAAAAACCATTCGCTCCGGCGGTCCTGGCACGAAAGGTACGCGAGGTATTGGATCACTAGCGCCCTGATCCAGAAGGGTGATCCGCGTCGGCCTCAGCGTGGCTGGGACATCTTCGCTTTGGGGACGTAGCTGCCGAAGACGAAGTCGTTGTCCTTCACTTGCTCGTGACAACTCCCGCAATGCTCCGGAGACTGATGCGGGTCTCGGACCAGTGCCGGGTGTAAACCTCATAGGCCCAGTCCCCATGCGGCGGATCGAACCCTGGC